>JBBQFS010000009.1:0-29587 GCA_038322255.1 Candidatus Limnocylindrales bacterium
GGGCCGCCTCGGCATCGAGCACGCCGTCATCTCGGGCGACGACGGACCCGGCGGCATGTTCCGTCGCTGGCCGTTCTTCCAGCGCCTCCTCTCCTGGACGAAGCCCTATGCGCCCGCGGAGCGCACGTCCCGGGCATTCGAGCGCTGGGACTGGAACAGCCTGCTGGCCCGCGAGCCAGAGTTGCGTGGCATCGCCGCGGAGTTCATGGACGGCACCTCGGACTTCCCTTCGCGGCCCGAGATGGAGGCCAACCTCACCGCGTTCGCGCAGCGGGCCGGCGTCGCGGTCCGCTACAGCTGCCGTTGGGAATCGACGCGGCGCGAGGACACCGCAGACGGCGATCGCTTCGTGCTGACGACCACGGACGGCGAGTACCGCTGCCGCTACGCGATCTTCGCGGTCGGCGTCGCCGAGCCGTGGAGTCCCACGACCCCTGGCATCGAGCTTTCCGTCCACTACGCCGAGACGCGGGCCGCCGAGAGCTATGCCGGCAAACGCCTGTTCATCATCGGCAAGCAGAACTCCGGCTTCGAGCTTGCGACGGGGCTGCTCCAGTGGGCGAGTCGCATCTCACTGTCGTCTCCGAAGCCGGCCAAGACCTCGATCGAGACCCGTTCGCTCGTCGGCGTCCGGGCGCGGTACGTGCAGCCGTTCGAGGACTCGATCCTCGGCGGCGGCGTGGACATCCTGTCGGCGAGCATCAAGGGCATCGGCCGCCTGGAGTCGGGCGCCCTCGAGGTCCAGCTGGAGCGGAGCGACAACGCGATGCCGATGACGGTCGTGGCGGACGAGGTGATCGCAGCGACCGGGTTCGTCTGCCCGCTGCTCGACCTGCCGGACCTTGGCGTGGCCACGTTCGGGCAGTCGAAGCTGCCGGCCCAGACCGAGTTCTGGGAGAGCGTGACGGTGCCGGGCATCTTCTTCGCAGGCACGATCGGCCAGGGCGCCGCGGGTCTCAAGAAGCACGGCATCCCCGCCAACTCCGGCGCACTGCACGGCTATCGCTACAACGCCCGGGTGCTGGTCCGCGAGATCGCCGAGCGGCACTTCGGGATCACCATGGACCGTCCGGCAATCGACCTCGGCGACCTCCGGGACCACCTCCTCGCCGAAGCGACCTACGCCCCGGAGCTGTGGCACCAGAAGGCCTACCTGGCCAGCGTCGTGAACCTCGATTCGAACGATGGCGTCCGCGACGAGGGCATCCTGCCCCTGACCCGCTTCCTCGACGGTGGCGGCCCGGACGCCATCGCGATGACGGTCGAGTCGGACGGGGCGTCGATCTATCCGGTCGTGTACCTGCGCCGGGGCAGCAAGACGGAGGAGCAGGCCCTCGAGCCGGACCCGCTGCACGACTTCGAGGGCCTGCTCTACCGGCGAGCGCTTGCGACCATCCTCGACCGGATCACCGCCGGCGCATCCGCGGCCTAGCGCTCGCGCGCGAGCCGGCTCAGGCGGTCCGGCCGCCGTCGTCCGCCATCGCATCGAGGGCGTCGTCGAGCTCGTCATCGACGAAGTCGTCCTCGAACTCGACCGAGACCTCGTCATCGGGCGGCGTCAGGAAGCGATACAGCCCCCAGCCGAGCGCGCCCCCGATGAAGGGCCCCGTCAGGTAGACCCACAGGCCGGTGTAGTCGCCCGCGACGATCGCCGGCGCGAGCGAGCGGACCGGGTTCACCGAGGCGCCGCTGATCGGGATTGCCGCGAAATGGATCGCGGCGAGGGTGAGCGGGATCACGAGGATCGCGAATTCAGGAAGCTTTCTCGTCACGGTCAGGATGACCGCGACGAAGATGGCGGTGAGAATGATCTCCACGGCGAAAGCGTGGAGCTGGGCGACGACCTCGTCGGTGGCGAGAGGCCCGGCGCGGTTGATCGTGGCCGCCACGAACTCATCGGCGAGGACGAGCTTGATCATGAGTGAAGCCGCCAGCGCGCCGATGAGCTGCGCCACCGCGTAGCCGATCGCCGAGGTCAGGTCGACCCGGCCGTCGAGCAACGCCGCGAGCGTCACTGCGGGGTTGAAGTGACCGCCCGACGCGTGCCCGCCGATCGCGATCGCCGCCAACAGCCCAAGACCGAAGGCGAAGGGGACGACGATCTGGACGATCACGGACGGATTCGTGCCGCCGATGGCGATGAGGGCGCTGGCGATGCCGAGCGACCCGATCCCGACCAGGACGAATGTGCCGACCGCCTCGGCCACCAGCGCGCGGATGTTCATCCCTGCCTCCTCGGTCTCCGTCGCGCCGGCGTCCCTGGGCGGGGGCTCGGCGCCGGAAGGATAGCCCGCCCGTCGGGGCCATTGGTGGCCGCCCGGATCAGCAGTGCATCGCGCCAGGCGCGGCACAGGACCTCGACCAGCTCGAGTCGATCGACGGCCTGCTCGACGCTCATGCCGACCGCGACCGCACCATGGCGCTCGAGGAGCACCGCTCCGGGCAGCGGCGCCGGGCCGTCGGCGAGCGCTGCCGCGATCCGGGTCGCCAGCTCCTCGCTGCCGGGCGCGGCGATTGGCACGAACGGCAGACGCGGCAGGAACAGCTCGGTTTCCGGCAAGGCCCTCGGATCCGGCACCTCGCCTGCGAGCGTGAGCGCCATCGCGGCCGGCAGGTGCGCGTGGACGATCGCCGCGACGTCTGCCCGCGCCCAATAAATGGCGCGGTGGATCGCGATATCGCTGCTCGGTTTCGGGCCATCGGGAACCGGCACGCGATCGTCCGGCTTCGAGGCGGCGAGCGGCATCACCAGGTTGTCCTCGGGGGCGAGCTCGTCCTTCCGGCGCCCGGATGGCGTGATGAGGAGGCTGCCGTCGCCGAGACGAACGCTGACGTTGCCCTCGCCCGCCGAGATGAGTCCGCGGGCGCCCAGGCGCCGGCCCGCGGCCACGAGCGCCCCACGAAGGCGCGCGAGCTCAGGGAGCGCGGCAGGGGAGCCAGGCGGCATCGCCCGCCATCCTACCGACCGCAAGTGCCTTCGCCCCGCCGGGCGGACGGTCAGGCAGCGACGGGAAGGGCCTCGGCGCTGGGAACGCCCAGCTCCAGGACGACGCCGCACGTCTCGCAGCCGACGACATCCGCCAGCTCCTCAAGGTGCGCCGTGGTCCCGCAGCAGGGCAGCTCGATTTCGATCATGCCGCGAGGTTGACCGAACGGCGTGCCAGCTTGTCTGTCACGATGATTCTCATGCCCCGACTCTCGCTCGACATGCCGGCGATCGAGGTCACCGATCTCAAGAAGCGGTACGGCCCGATCGAGGCGCTCGCCGGCCTGACGATGACCGTCGGTCGTGGCGAGGTCTTCGGCTTCCTCGGCCCGAACGGCGCTGGCAAGACCACGACCGTGAAGCTCCTGCTGGGACTTGCGCGGCCGACCGGCGGCAGCGGCAAGGTCCTCGGCGCGCCGATCGGTGACCTGGCGACCCGGCGCAAGATCGGCTACCTACCGGAGCTATTCCGCTACCAGCAGTGGCTCAAGGCGCACGAGGTCCTCACCCTGCATGGCGAGCTCGCGGGCCTGCCAAGGGCGCGCCGCGGCCCGGCGGCCGACGAGGCCCTGAGGATCGTGGGCCTCGGCGATCGAGCCGGGGACGTCGTCGGCAGGTTCTCCAAGGGGATGCAGCAGCGGCTCGGCCTCGGCGTGGCGCTCCTCGGGGATCCCGCGCTGATCGTGCTCGACGAGCCGACGTCGGCGCTCGATCCCGTGGGTCGGGTCGACGTCCGGGGCATCGTCCGTGCCGCGGCTGATCGCGGCGCCGCGGTCTTCCTGAACTCCCACCTTCTGAGCGAGGTCGAGCAGGTCTGCGACCGCGTCGCGATCATCGATCACGGTCGGGTCGTTGCGAGTGGCGAGCTCGACGACGTCCTCGGCCAGGCCGAGACGCAGGTCCGCGTGACCGGCATCAGCGCCTCCGACCTGCCGGCGTTCGAGCGCTTTGGCCCGCCGAGCCTCGACGGCGACATCCTCGCGATCCGACCGATGGACGCCGCGAAGGTGCCCGACCTCGTGGCGACCCTCGTCTCGATGGGGGCCAAGGTGCACGAGGTCCGCGCGGGCCGGAGCTCGCTCGAGCAGCGCTTCCTGGCCCTCGTCGCGCGGGACCGACCCCCGGCCGGCACCCCGAGCGCGCAGCGACTTCGATGACAGCGCCACGCCTTCGATGATCACGATCGCCAAGCTCACGATCGGCGAGGCCGCGCGGCGGCGCGTCCTGTGGGTGCTCGTGATCCTCGCCGCGCTCGCTGTGGGCTTGACGTCGTGGGGCGTCTGGACGCTGGTCAACAGTGCCCGGGACAGCGCGATCAGCGATCTCGAGATCAAGTTCGCCGTTTCGCAGATCCTGATCTTCATCGCCTTCATGTTCGGCTTCGTGCTCGTCATGACCGCGGCGTTCTTCGGCTCGCCGGCGATCGCGACGGACCTCGAGTCCGGGGTCGCCCAGGCGTTGCTCGCCCGGCCCTTGCCCCGCGCCTCGTACCTGCTCGGCCGCTGGCTTGGGCTGGCGCTGGTGATGATCGTGTACGCGATCGTCGCCGGGCTCCTGGCGATCGGTGCTGTCGGGCTCGTCTCGGGCTACCTCCCGCCGGACCCGTTCCAGCCGGTCGTGTTCCTCGCGGGCCAGGCGCTCGTCCTCCTGTCGCTCACGGTTCTCCTCTCGACGCGGCTTCCACCGATCGCCGGCGGCGCCATCGCCGTCGTCGCCTACGGTTTGGCCTGGATGGCCGGCGTGTTGGGCAAGATCGGGGCGGTGATCGGGATCTCGAGCCTCGTGGGCGTGAGCGAGGTGACCCGTTTCCTGCTGCCGACCGACGCGCTCTGGCAGGGCGTCGTGTACGGCCTCGAGCCGTCCTTCGTGATCAACGCCGTCGGCGACCAGTTCGTCGCGCGCAGCAGCCCGTTCTTTGCCGACGCGCCGCCGCCGGCGCTCCTCGTCGCCTGGAGCGTGGCCTGGATCGTGATCGTGCTCCTGCTCGCGATCAGCCAGCTCCGCCGGCGCGAGCTGTAGCGTGGCGAGCGTGGCGAGCGTTGTGGGATCGGCGGCTCTGCGCGTCTACCTCGGTCACGGCGCGGCCGGCAACGCCGCGAGCATGGCCGCCCACGTCGAAGGGCTGCGCCGTCGCGGGCTGTTCGCCGAGGCGGTCGACCTGCCCAAGCGCCAGGCGGAGGACGCCGTCCCGGCCTGGCGCGCCGCCGTGCCCGATGGCGCCGGCACCGTTGCGGGTGGCCAATCGTACGGCGGCCGCGTGGCCAGCCTCGCCGCCGCGGCCGGTGCGGGCTATGCCGGCCTGGTCCTGTTCAGCTATCCGCTACACCCCCCCGGTCGTATCGAGCGGGCCGAGGCGCGCGCGGCCCACTTCCCATCGATCGACTGTCCCGTGCTCCTGCTCTCGGGTGAAGCCGACCCGTTCGCCCGACTGGACCTCCTCCGGGCTGCCGTTGCGACGCTCCCGTACGCCGAGCTGGTGACGTATCCGCGCCTGGGCCACACCCTGCGACCGGTGCTCGAGGACGCCCTCGACCGAGTCGAGGCGTTCGTGGCGGCGCTGCCCCCGCCGGCCCGCTCGGGGACCAGGGGGCGGTAGGCGCCCGGTCAGTCGATCGAGACGACCCGGTAGCGCACGGGGCCCCGAGGCGTTCGGACCTCGACGTCCGAGCCGGCCATCGCCCCGAGCAGGGCCGCACCGACGGGCGAGACCATGCTGAGCCGGCCCGCCGCGGGATCGGCCTCGGTGCTGCTCACGATCGTGTAGCGAACCTCCTCACCGCCGGTCTCCAACGTCACCGTCGAGCCGATGCGGACCTTTCCGGTCACGACCTCCTGGACGACGACGGCTCGCCGCAGGCGATCCTCCAGCGCCTGGACCCGGCCCTCGAGGAAGGACTGCTCCGCGCGGGCAGCGTGGTACTCCGCGTTCTCCTTGAGGTCGCCATGTTCTCGCGCGGACTTGATTCGCGCGACGACCTCGCGGCGCTTGACGCGCGTCAGGTCGTCGAGCTCCGAGGCCATCCGGTCGAGCGCGCCCTGCGACAGTTGCACAGGCTCCTCCGCAGCGCCGCGGGGACCTTGCGTCCTGCGAGCGCCGGTCGATGAGCGCGCGACGGTTGGCGCTCGGGCGGTGGTCACCCGGATGCCTGGCACACGGCCGGGCGCCGCCCCGGCGCGAAGGGTCGCCGCCGCCGCGCGAGCGTTCGTCGCCACCGGCCCTCCGCCGGCCCGGATTCCACCCGTCGGAGCCCGTCGTGTCGTGCCCGTCCCTCGCGCCTCGAGCGCCACTCCCTCGGCATCGCCGGGCGAGACCTCGACCACGCGTCGTGGCGGCTCGGCTGCGCGCGCAGGCTCGGGCAGGTGCGCTCCGGTGAGCCCGTGCGGCTGCCGCTCACCCGTCGGGCGTCGGGTGTTGGCCCAGGGCAGCGCCAGCGCGTTGGTCGGTCGACCCGGGAGCGGGGTTCGCCCCGCAGCGAACGCATCAAAGAACGCGTCGAGGGACTCCTCCGGGGCATTGGTCTCGGCCCACCAGATGCGGGCATCGAGACGCTCGAGCGGGCGGAGGACGTGTAGCCACTGGCCATCGGGATGCGGCTGGCGATCACCGGCCACGTGGGCGGTGAGGGCCGCAGTCCGGCCGCCGATCGATCGGTCGGTCGCGCCGGCGTAGAGCACGGGCGAGTCGGGCCACCAGAAGCTGTGCAAGCGAGTCGCCAGCATCTTCGAGTTCGGATGCTCGCCGTCGAGACGGAGGCCAGGCAGGCGCTCCAGCCACTTGCCGACACGGTTGATCTCGATGGGTGCCGCCGGCAGGGGCGCGCCAAGCTCGACTACGTAGAGGCCGGCGCGTCGGGTCGGCACGGGCAGCCCCCACCGGACGGGCCCGTCGGCAAGGAGGCCGATCGAACGGATCAGGTCGGCTGCGCCCGGCTTGGATCCGCTCACCGCTCGGACGGTAGCACCGGGGCCGGAACCGGGCAGCGCCGGCCGCGTTTTCCGAAGGCGAGTCGCGGCGCCCAGCTCGCCCCGCGCGGGACTCGCCGGCCCACCTAGCCCCGCGCGGGAGCCGCCGGCCCCGGCTTGCCCCAACGCGGGATCCGACGAAGCTCGCCCCGGCGCGGGATCCGCCGGCCCAGCCACTTTGCATCAAATGCTCGCTCGGGGGTGCGTCCGCCGCCGATTTGGGCCTGCGAGCAGCGATGGTTCGTCGATTTCATCCGGAGTTGAGCGTGTGCCCGGACAAAAGGCCGCCCCGCTGCGGCCAACCGCGCTCGAGAAAGTGTCTAAGTGCTCCCGTGAAGCGACATTAGAGACAAACGGCCGCGTCAGGCAGGCGTCCGGGCATTTCGCGACGTGTAAGCACCCGAAGAGCGACACGACCTGCCTATATAGAAAATGAATATTGACACAATGAAATCTGTCATGCGATAGTCGGCGCACACACGAAAGGAACCGCATGCCGCACGACGTGATCTCCACCTGCCCCGTCTGCTCCGGCGAGCTGGCAGTGACGCGCCTCCATTGCCGCTCTTGTGGCACGACCATCGAGGGTGAGTTCAGCGTCGGTCGATTTGGACGGCTGACCCGCGAGCAGCTGGTCCTGCTCGAGAGCTTCCTCCGCTCCCGGGGCAACCTCCGCGATATGGAGCGCGAGCTCGGCATCTCCTATCCGACCGTCCGATCGAGGGTCGAGGCGCTCGTGCGAGCCCTCGGCTTCGGCTTGCGATCGGACGCCGACGACGCCGTCGCCGACGAGCAGGCAAACCCCGGCGCCGGCACAACCATGACAGGCACCCACGACCCGGCGGCTGCCCGCCAGCAGATCCTCGAACGGCTCGCCCGCCACGAGATCACCGCCGACGAGGCCGCCGCCGCCATCCGCTCAATCGGGAGGACCGATCGATGACAACGAGTGCCCAGGCCACAACCCTCGACCACCAGATCGGACCGCGCGGCAAGTTCACGCTGCGCCAGGCGTCGGGCGAGATCCAGGTCCGCGGCGTCGAAGGCGACCGCGTTCGGGTTCGCTCGCTCGACGACGGCCGTTCGCTGGACGAGATGTTCCACGTCGAGGCCGGCGACGACTTCGTCGAGCTGCGCCAGATCGAGAAGTTCGGGCTCGGGATCCGGATGTTCAGCAAAGGTGACTCGCCCGAGATTGCGGTCGAGGTGCCGCATGGCGCGACTGTGTTCGTCGAGACGGCCAGCGCCGATCTCGTGGCCTCGGACCTGAGCGGGCGGAAGGAGTTCAAGACCGCGTCCGGCGACCTCCAGCTGAGCCGCCTCGCGGGCACGCTCGAGGTTCAGACGGTTTCCGGTGACGTGGAGCTCGAGGGCCAGGCCCCGATCGACCTTGGGCTCAAGTCGGTCTCGGGGGACATCAGCGTCCGCGTACCGCAGCTCCGGCGCCTCGAAGTGAGCACGACGTCGGGCGACCTTCGGCTCGATGCCGAGCTCGCCGGCAGCGGCCCATTCGCGATCCACTCGATCAGCGGCGACGTTACGATCGTCGGCCGATCCGGGCTCCGCATCGAGGCCGAGACGATCACGGGCGAGCTCGCGAGCGACCTGCCGAGCAAGCGCGAATCGATGCCCGGCCGGAAGGTCCTGATCGTCGGCCGGCCCGGCGCGACCATGGCTTTCCGATCCATCTCCGGCGACCTGCATGTCGTTCAACCGCGCGACGCGGGGATCGAGTCGCTCGTCCCGGAGGCACCCGCGCCGCCGGCGGCACCCCCGCCCCCGCCATCGCCGGCACCGGTTTCGAAGGTCGCCACCGCCGGGGCCCGCGATGCGAACAGCGGCGCTGCCACAACGACGGACCGGGACGCCGTCCGACTCGAGATCCTCCGGGAGCTCGAGCGCGGCGAGATCACCGTGGCCGAGGCGACCGCCCGGTTGGGCCAGCTCGACGAGGTGCTCCGATGACCGATCCGCTCGACCGCGTCCTCCAGCTCGTGGCGGACGGCCGGCTCACCGCCGACGAGGCCGCGCCGATCCTCGACGCGCTCCAGCAGAAGTCCAGCGGCGGGTTCCAGGCAACCGATGCCCCCTCGGCGACTGACGCCGGCTCCGCCAGTGAACCCGGTCGCCGACCGCGCTTCGCCCGCGTCGAGGTCCGCGAAGGCGGCCGGCGCGTCGTCGACCTTCGCGTGCCCATCTCGCTCGGTCGATTTGCCCTGTCGCGGGTCCCGGGCCTGTCGACCGAGCAGGTCGCCGAGGTCGAGGAGGCCGTCCTCCAGGGCGCCCGCGGACCGATCCTCGACGTCGAGGACTCCGGCGGCGACGGCGTCCGCATCGTTCTCGAATAGCAACCACACACAGGGAAGGAAACTTCACCATGCGCCATACCAACGCCGAGGTTGAGCGGTGGCTCGCCAACGATCGAATCGCGCAGGACCTGCGCGCCGCCGACGAGAGCCGCCTGGCCAACGCGGCCCGCGCGGCCGCCCCCAGGTCGTCGCTCCGGCAGCGCGCCGGCGAGGCTGTCATCGCCTTCGGGACCCGTCTCGCGGGCAGCCGCGAATCCGTGCGGGAGCAGCCCCGGCTGGTGACTCGAGCCTCGTGAGGCGCGATCCAGATCCGACGTCGGGGCCGACCAACGACGCCCGAACCGCCCCGCAATGAGACCCGCGCTCGCCACGAGCGCGGGTCCCTTTTTTGCATTCCCGGTTCGGTTTTTCGGTGACCCAGGTCGCCAGCGATGGACCCTCGGGTCACCCGGGTCTGCCGGCGCGAGTATCGGAGCTGATGTTGCCCGCACGGGGCACGGTGGCGAGGTTGCTCGCGCCTCGGGAAACGTCCGCGGTGCACGCCAGTGACGGGACCATCACGGTCTCGTTGCTGCGTCCGGACTCAGGAGCCGGGGAGCGGCGTCGATCCGACATCGAGCAGACCTCCGAGGCCCGAATCCTACGCCTGGCCCACCAGCACGGGCATTTCACGGACGTTGCAAGGCGATACCATCTCGGCCTTCCGAGGAGGCTTCATCGATGACCGCTCGACTCCCGTTTACCGGCAATGACGAGGCGGACGCGCTCCTGTCCGAGGACCCCCTCGCGCTCCTGATCGGCTTTGCGCTAGATCAGCAGGTGACGGTCCAGAAGGCCTTCTCGGGGCCGTGGGAGCTGCGCCGCCGGCTGGGCCACCTCGATGCCCGTCGTATCGCCGCGACCGACCCGGCCGAGCTCGATCGAGTGTTTCGCGAGCGACCGGCCCTCCACCGCTTCCCGGGCTCGATGGCCGGCAAGGTGCAGGCGCTCGCGGCCGCGATCGCCGAGAAGTACGACGGAGACGCGTCGCGGATCTGGCGGCAGGCGAAGGACGGCCGCGATCTCCAGGCGCGACTGCTCGACCTGCCGGGGATTGGCGAGATGAAGGCCCGGACGATCCTGGCCATCCTTGGCAAGCGGCTCGGCGTGGACCTGCCGGGCATGGCCGATGTCATCCCGAAGCACCAGACGCTCGGCGACGTCGACTCCGCTGAGGCGCTCGCCTCGTATCAGGCCGGCAAGCGTGCGTACAAGGCCGAGATGCGAGCGCAGGGCAAGCGGGTCTAGCCGCCACACGGGGCAGGGTCCGCGGCGGACGGATTTCTTGGCCTTGCGGATCCGAGGTCGGCGTGGGATGATAGTTGCACAGTCAACTACCAACGGAGCCCTCACCAGCCATGACCACGACCCCAACCATCAAGCTCGAGCCGGCCGTTTGGCGAGCGCTCGGGCACGGCCACACGATCGACATGACGACGGTCGGCCGACGCTCCGGCGAGCCGCGTCGCATCGAGATCGTCTTCCACAACTTCGGCGGCCGGCTGTACATCAGCGGCATGCCGAACGCCAACAGGACCCGTGCCTGGCTGCAGAACCTGCGCGCCAACGCGGCATTTACGTTCCATCTCAAGCAGTTCGTCCAGGCCGACCTGCCGGCGACGGCGCGCGAGATCACCGATGATGCGGAGCGCCGCGAGGTGCTCGCCAAGGTGGCCCGCGTCTGGCGCCGGGATGCCGAGGAGATGGTCGCTCACAGCCCGCTCGTCGAGGTGACGATCCAGGGCTACGGGGTGGCCGACGCCGAGCACCCGGCCTGACCCAGGGAAGCGCGTGCGGGCGCAAGGCGGCGGCGCGGCGGCGTTGCGCAAGCACGGCATCCCCCACCGGACTGTGCGGCGATCCGGCCGGTCGAGTGCCGTCATCGGCTGAGGTGATCGCCTCCGGCGGCGGTTGACGCCCCGGCGTCTGCGGCCGATGATGGCGCCGATGCACATCTGTTCTGAACAAACGTGCGAATATGAACAAACGTGCGAACCGTGAGCGACCTCGTCACCCTGGTTCGCGTCAGCCGGCTCTACTACGAGCTTGGCGAGACGCAGGAGGCGATCGCGGCACTGGTCGGCGTGACGCGACCCCAGGTCTCACGTTTGCTCAAGGAAGCCCGGGCGCAGGGCGTGGTCGAAATCCGGATCGTGGATCAGGCCGCGGCGCATTCCCCGGCCGGCGAGGTCCTCCGCGATCGGTTCGGGCTGCAGGCCGTGTACCTCGCGCCGACGGTCGAAGGCCCGCCCGATGTCACGCGACGGCGCGTCGGGCGCCTGGGCGGCGAGATCCTCCGAAGCTCCATCCGCCACGGCATGGTGGTTGGGATTGGGGACGGGGCATCGATTGCCGCGGTCGCCGATGAGCTGGAGGCCGGCCCGTCGCGAATCGATGTGACCGTCGTGCCGCTGTGCGGCGGCTTCTGGCGCGCGGGCGCCGGCGTCGAGCCGTTTCGACGGATCGGCGAGGCCCTCGGCGCGACCGTCCAGGCGCTGCACGCGCCCGGCCTGCTCGACGACCCGGCGGTGCGCGACGCCCTGTGCGCGCATGCGGGCGTGCGGAGCGTGATCGACCTGTGGAGCCGCCTTGACGTCGCGCTGTTCGGGATCGGCGGTCCGACCTGGAGCGAGGCGAGCGTCGGGCGCGAGGCGATGGCCGAGCTCCGCGCCGCCGGCGCAGTCGGCGAGGTCCTCATTGCGCCCTTCGCGATCGACGGCCGGCTCGTGGCCGATTCCCTGCGGGCTCGCACCGTCGCGTTCGAGGCGAAGGCCCTGCCTGGCGTCTCGCTTACGATCGGGGTCGCCGAGGGAAGGGCCAAGGTTGCGCCGATCCTCGGCGCACTTCGCGGCGACTACCTCGACGTGCTGGTCACGGACGTTCGGACCGCCGAGGCCGTGCTGAATCTCGCCGACGAGGCGGCCGCATGAACGTGCCCGACGAGGCGGCGGCATGACCGCGCCCGTCCTCCTCGGGATCGATCTCGGGACGACCCGGACGAAGGTTGGCTTGATCTCGACCGAGGGCCGACCGGTCGGGTTCGGGCGAGCTGCGCACGGCAGTGACGTCGACCCCGCAACCGGGCGGGCCGAGCAGGATCCCGAGGCCTGGTGGGCCGGGCTGGGAGTCGCGGTTCGCGAAGCGATCACCGCAGGCACGCGGTCGACGGGCCGCGAGGTCGTGCCCGCGGGAATCTGCGTGGCGGGTCACGGCCCGACGCTCACCGCCGTCGACGCCGAAGGTCGCCCGGTTCGACCTGCAATCACCTGGCTCGACACGCGCTCGAATGGCGAGCGCGCCGAGCTCGAGGCTGCGACGGGCCTGCGGGGCTGGGCGCTGGGCGTCCTGCCCGCGGCGCGCTGGCTCGAGCGGAATGAGCCCGAATCCGTCGCGCGGGCCCGCTGGTACCTGAACTCGTGGGAGGCGCTCGCGCTTCGGATGACCGGGCGGGCGGCCACGTCGGTCGTGCCCGGCGGTCCGGGCATGCCGCGCGAGACCTTGGCGGACGCGGGGCTCGCGCTGGATCGGGTCGCGCCGGAGGTGAGCGCCGGCGCGAGCCTCGGCGGCCTCCTGCCCGACGCCGCCCGTCACCTCGGCCTCCGAGCGGGGCTGCCCGTCGTCGCCGGGCTCGTCGACGCCTTCGCGAGCTTCCATGGCGCGCAG
Source organism: Candidatus Limnocylindrales bacterium (assembly GCA_038322255.1). Taxonomy (GTDB): domain Bacteria; phylum Chloroflexota; class Limnocylindria; order Limnocylindrales; family CSP1-4; genus UBA5189. Next base: position 12,961 of record JBBQFS010000009.1, read on the forward strand.
CTGCTCGCTCCCGGCGATGCGATCGACGTCGGGGGCGCCGCCGGTGGCTTCGGCGTCTATGCGGACCGGCGGATCGAGGTCGCGGGCGGCTTCACGACCGCGGCGCCGCTGCCCGGGCTGTACTCGGTTGGCGGCGCGATGGCGGCGACGGGGGCTGCGGTCGACTGGTTCGCAAGCGAGATTCTCGACGGGTCCACGTCGATCTCGGAGCTCATCGCCGACGCCGCCCTGATCGAACCTGGCGCCGCGGGGCTGCTCTTCCTGCCGTACCTCGCCGGTGAGCGCTCGCCGCTGTGGGATCCGACCGCTCGTGGCGTCTTCGCCGGCCTGACGCTCAAGCACGGTCGGGCGCACCTCGTGCGCGCGATCCTCGAGGCAGGCGCGCTCGCGATCCGGCACGTCGCCGAGCCGATGCTCCAGGCAGGCATCGAGGTTACGGCGATGCGGGCGTGTGGGGGCCCGGCAGGCGACGACGGTTGGAACCAGATCAAGGCGGACGTGACCGGGTTCACGGTCGAGGTGCCGCGGGTCCGCGAAACGGCGGCGGTCGGCGCGGCGATCGTCGCCGCGGTCGGCGTTGGAGCCGAGCCCGATCTGCCGACGGCGATCCGTGCGATGACCTCGATCGACCGCCGGTTCGAGCCCGTGCCTGAGCCGCAGCGCCTGTACGACAGCGTCTACGAGGCGTACGTGGCCCTGCATCCGGCCGTGGCGCCGGTACTCCGCCGTCTCGAGGCCAACCTGGCGGCAAGTCGCTCGGCGAGTCGCGCGGCGGATCCCGCGGGAGCTGCGGCATGACCGCCGTGGCGCCAAGCGGCCGGATCGAGCTCCAGGACGTCGCGGTGTCCTTTCCGGCGGGGCGCGACGCACGGCTGACTGCCCTGGACGGCGTCGATCTCGTCGTCGAGCCGGGCGAGATCGTCGCGCTGATCGGGCCGAACGGCAGCGGCAAGTCGACGCTCCTCCGCGTCGTCGCGGGGCTCCTCGCACCAGATCGCGGCGAGGCGCTCCTCGATGGCCACCGCATCGACGGCCCGGACCCACGCGTCGGCCTGGTGTTCCAGGAGCCGCGCCTGCTGCCGTGGCGAACGACGGCTTCGAACGTCGAGTACCCGCTGGAGCTGGTCCGCGCTGATCGCACCGCGCGCCGCGCTCGCGTGGCCGCCCTGCTCGAGACCGTCGGGCTCGAGGCCGCCGCCCGGCAGCTGCCCTCCCAACTGTCAGGCGGCATGCGCCAGCGGGCTGCGCTGGCCCGGACACTCACCCTCGAGCCTGAGGTGCTCCTCCTCGACGAGCCGTTCAGCGCCCTCGACGAGCTCACTCGCGAGCGGCTGAACCTCGAGCTGCTCGCGATCACCGCGAACGTCCCGACGACGATCCTGCTCGTCACGCACTCGGTCCACGAGGCGATCTTCCTGGCCGATCGCGTCGTCGTGCTGTCGGCACGACCAGGTCGCGTCGTCGCCGACGTGCCGGTCGAGCTGGCGCGCCCGCGCTCCCTCGCCGATCTCGACGCGGCCGTCGTCACGGCCACCGCTCACACCGTTCGGGCGCACCTCGGTGAGGCCGCGGCGTGACGGCCCTGAGCGCCCGCGCCAGTTGGTCGGGGCAGATCCCGGGCATCGCCGCCGCGGCCATTGCCCTTGCTGCCTTCGTCCTTGCCTGGAAGGCCCTCGTCGTCGTCGCCGGCTACCCCGTGTTCGTCTTGCCGCCGCCAGAGCTGGTCGCCTCGCGCTTCGTGTCCGCGTGGGTCGACGGGACGATCGCGCCCCATGCCCTGCGGACGCTGTACGAGGTGGCGCTGGGCTTCGCGATCGGCGCCGGGCTGGCGCTCGTCGCCGGCTACGGGCTGGCACGCCTGCCGCTGGCGGAGCGGCTGCTCTCGCCATATCTCGTGGCCGCCCAGGCCACCCCGATTCTCGCCCTCGCGCCGCTGCTCGCCCTGTGGTTCGGGCCCGGGCTGACCGCGAAGATCGTGATCTGCGCCTTGATCGTGTTCTTCCCCGTCGCGATCGCGACGATGGTCGGCGTTCGCGCCGTGGACGACCGACTCCTCGAGCTTGCCCGGAGCCTGCGAGCCACCCGCTGGCAGGTCGTCACGACGCTCGAGATCCCGGCGGCGCTGCCGGCGATCTTCGGCGGCCTCCGCGTCGGGGTCACGCTCGCGGTCGTCGGGGCGATCGTGGGGGAGTGGGCCGGCGCCGACCGGGGACTCGGGCTCCTCGTGAATCTCGCCCGCGGCAGCCTCTTCGATATCCCGCTGCTGTTCGCGACCCTGCTCACGATCGCGCTGCTCGGGATCGTGCTCTATGCCGTTGTCGTGTTCGTGGAACGGGCCCTCGTCGGCGCCCGCTGAAGCTGGAGACCTCGATGCTCGCCCACCGCCTCCTCGCCGCCCTCGCCACCATCGCGCTGCTCATCGCGGCGTGCGGGCCGCAATCAGGCGCGTCGAGCGCGCCGCAATCAGGCGCGTCGAGCGCGCCGGCGGTGCATGGGGATCCCACGGCGCCGCCCACCGCGCTCAAGGTTGGGCTGGGCTACATCCCGAGCGTCCAGTTCGCGCCGTTCTACCTCGCTCAGCAGCGCAGCTACTACAGCGAGGCCGGGGTCCAGGTGACGTTCGACAACCGGACCGATTCGGACGTCGTCGTCCTCGTCGGCGAGGGTTCGCTTGACGTCGGAGTCGCGGACGGCACGAGCGTGATCCCGGCCGTGAGCCGCGAGATCCCGGTTCGGTACCTCGCGACGATCTACGGGACCTATCCCTCGATCGTGTTCGCCAAGGCCTCGTCGGGCATCAAGACCGCGGCCGACCTGCGGGGCAAGAAGATCGGGATCCCCGGCACGTACGGCTCGTCCTGGATCATGCTCCAGGCGCTGCTCGATTCCGTGGGCATGACGCCCGACGATGTCACGATCGTCGAATATCCCGACTACGGTCAGGGGGTCGCCGTCCAGCAGGGCGCCGTCGACGCCGCGACAGGATTCGCCAACAACGAGCCGGTCCAGCTGGACCTCAGCGGCGTGCCCACCGTCGTGCTGCATGTCGACGACGTGGTCGCCCTGCCAGGCCCCGGCCTGATCTCGCGCGTCGCGACGATCGATGCCAAGCGTGACGCCATCGCCGCGTTCATCGCGGCCACGCTGCGGGCGATGACCGAGATCGCGGCTGATCCCAAGATCGGGCTCGACGCCGCGATCGTGGCCGTGCCGGAGCTCGCCACCGGGCGCGAGAAGCAGGCCGCCATCCTCAACGCCACGATCGCGTCGTGGTCGCCGGCGTCGGGCGGCGGCGCGTTCGGCGCTATCGACCGGGTGGGCTGGCAGGCCTCGATCGCGTACCTCACGAAGCTCGCCCTCGTGGCGAAGCCGGTGACGGTCGATGACGTCGTCCGGACCGACCTGCTGCCCGCGCAGCCCTAGCCATCCATACTGCGGTCATGGCATTCCGGCGGTTCCTTGGCGGCCCCAACGACAACCCGGCGCAGGTGGACGCTCGCGACACCGAGACGGTCCGGCGGATCGCGGGCCAGCTCGACGCGCTGCCGATCGAACGGGCCCGGTTCCTGGCGGCCTTCGCGTACATCCTGACGCGCGCAGCGGCGGCCGACCTCGACATCAGCGAGGCCGAATCACGCGCGATCGAGGGGCTCGTCGCCGAGCACGGCGGCCTGCCCGAGGCGCAGGCGATCCTCGTCGCCCAGATCGCGCGCAACCAATCGCTGCTTTACAGCGGGACCGAGGACTACCTCGTGACCCGCCAGTTCCGCGAGCTCGCGAGCGAGGCCGACCGCCTCGCGCTCCTGCGCTGCTGCTACCTCGTGGGCGCAGCCGATGACACGATCACCTCCCAGGAATCCGACACGCTCCAGGAGATCGCAAGGGAGCTCGACATCGACCGAGCGTCGGTGATCCAGATCCGCAACGAGTTCGCCCCGAAGCTCGCGGCCATCCAGGCGATGCTCCGCCTCCGCGAAGGCGCCTGAGCCCGGACAACGCCCCCCGGGTCACCTCGGATGCGGGCCGAGCGTGGCCCCGAGCGCCACCCCGAGCGCCGCCCCGAGCGCCGCGTCGAGCGCCGCGTCGAGCGCCGCGTCGATCGTGCGCTCGCCGATGTTCACCCCATGATCAGATTCGGGGTAAGGGCGGCATTAGCACCTCAGAGGCCGCTTGCATGGCCCATCGCCGGCGTTCGCGGACCCTCACCGACGCTTCCTGAACGCGGCGAATCGGCCAAATTTCCCCCTCGAGTCCCGCGCCTGGCATGTTCTGCCGCCAAAGGCTCGAATCTGCTCACCTGGTGAACACGCCTGGCTTCAAGCCCTGGGCCCAACCAACCGCGGGTCGCGGGCTTTTCCGGTCAGCTCGGGTCCGAGCCGAGCCCGGCATCGAGCGCGGCGAGCGCCGCGTCGAGCGCCGCGTCGAGCATGTCGTTCGAAGGCTCCCGCAGGATCTGATCCGGCGCGGCCGGGTCGCCGATGAGGATCGTCGGAGTGAGCCACTCCCCGCGGTTGAGGCGCCGGATCCAGGCGTCGGCCAGCGGGTCCTCGTCGACCATCAAATAGCTGAACGGGATGCCGCGGTCGTCGAGATGGGCTCGCGACATCGTCGTGTCCTCGCAGGTGTCGCGGCCGAGGATCAGGATTGGCGGCCACGATCGATAAGGATCGGAGGCATGGGTGCCAGGCGCGTCGGTCGATCCGGGATCGTCGGTCAATTCGGGCGCCCGCTGCCGCCCTGCTGTCCGCCCTCGCGCAGGAACTGCTCGATCTCGCCGATGAGGTCGTCGCCCGAGGGCAGGCGGGCCTCGTCGACCATCGCCTCGAGCCGCTCGACGTACGTCTTCGTCGTCTCCTCGCGCGCCGCGGCGGCATCCAGCCGGACCCGCATGAGCCGCGCCTCCTCCGGCAGGCGCCCGACATCGAGCTCGGTGTCGAGGTGCTTCTCGAGCGCGCGCAACAACTCGATCGAGGCCTGCGGGTAGTCGCCCGAGACGTAGTGCGGGATCTGGGCGAAATAGCCGACGGCCGGGATGCCCGCCTTGGTCACCGAGATGTCGAAGACCGAGATCGCGGCCGCGGGGACTCGGAGCACGCCCTCCGGACCCGGCAGCGTGCCGCCCTTGAGCAGCCCCGAACGCGATTCGGTGCCGAGGATGGGCACGGGACGGGTATGGGGCACGGCTGCCGGGATCGCGCCAAGGCTGATCCACTCGGCGACGCCGAGGCGCTGGGCCAGGGCGACGACATCTGCCGCCAGCTCGTGCCAGCGATAGTCGGGCTCCGCGCCGGTCAGCACCAGCAGGTCACGCTCCCCGACCCTCGAGGCTCGCAGGGTCAGCTCCGGCCAGTCGAGGCTGCGGGGCTTGCCATGGACGATCTGGAGCGTCGGGCGCCGGGCCCGGTAGTCGAAAATCGAGTCGGCATCGAACGACGCCACGACCCGGCCGCCCTCGGCCAGTGTCGCCGCGGCGTTCGTGGCCGCGCTCCCCGCGTCGACCCAACCGTCCAGCGCGACGATGACGGACGGCGCCGCGAGCTCGGGCAGCCCCCGCCGGAGCTTGTACAGGCTCACGCTTCCGGCCACCTCGGCGCCGGCGACGGCACGACGAAGACCTTGTCGTCCCAGTCGGAACGGACCGGGCTGAAGACGTCGATCACGACGGCGCCCTCGGGGCCGGCGACCACGTCGTGCGGCCGATCGCCCAGGATCCGCCACGTCCCGCCCGGGCCGAGGTCACGGGTCTCGCCGTCGATCGTGAAACGCATCTGGCCGGTGATGACCATGCCCAGCTGCTCCGCCGCGTGACGGTGCTCGGGCACGACGGAGTTCGGGGCGAGCTCCACGATGGCAAGCGTGATCCGTTCGCCCTGCACGCGCCGCGCCCGCACCTCCTGGCCCCAGATCTCCAGCAGGGGATGGTCCGCGAGGTTCTGCAGGTTGCTCATCGATCCTCCGAGGGCCCTAGCGGAGCGTGACCCAGATCGTCTTCTTCTCGGTGTACTGATCGAAGGCCTCGAGGCCCTTGTCGCGACCGCCAAAGCCTGACTGCTTGTAGCCGCCGAAGGGCGTCGTGATGTCGCCCTCGGAGTAGGCATTCACGCCGACGACCCCGGCCCGCAGCGCGCGCGCGACCCGGAAGGCGGCGTCGAGGTCCCGGGTGTAGAGGGACGCGGCGAGGCCGTATGAGGTCTCGTTCGCGAGACGCACGCCTTCCTCCTCCGAGCCGAACCGGATTGTCGAGAGGACCGGGCCGAAGATCTCGTCACGGGCGATCGACATCGTGTTCGCGACGCCATCGAAGATCGTCGGCGCGACGAAGTAGCCACCCGACTCCTCGAGGATGCGCGAGCCGCCACTGACGACCCGGGCGCCCTCGGCGCGGCCTGCTTCGATGAAGCCCAACACCTTGTCGAGGTGGGGCTTCTCGATCATGGGCCCGACTTTCGTCTCGGGCGACATCGGGTCGCCGACGATCCAGCCGCGGAGCCCCTTGACCAGTCGCTCGACGAGCTCGTCGTGGACCGAGTCGTGGACGATCAGCCGGGAGCCGCACGAACAGTTCTCGCCCTGGTTCACGAGCGCCGCGAAGAGGACCTGCTCGGCGACCATGTCGAGGTCCGGCGGGCCAGCGAGCACGAGCTGCGGCGACTTTCCACCGCATTCGAGGGTGATCTCCTTGAGGTTGCTCTCGGCGGCGTAGTGGAGGAACTGCCGCCCGACCTCGGTCGAGCCCGTGAACGTCACCATGTCGACGTCCATGTGCCGGCCGAGCGCCTGGCCCGCGTCCGGGCCGGACCCGGGGACCACGTTGAGCACCCCATCGGGCAGGCCCGCCTCCGACGCCAGCTCGGCCATGCGGATCGCCGAGAGCGACGTCAGCTTCGAGGGCTTGACGATCATCGAGTTGCCCGAGGCGATGGCCGGCGCAATTTTCCACGCGGCCATCAGGATCGGGAAGTTCCAGGGCACGACCGCGCCGACCACGCCGATCGGCTCCCGCACGATCAGCCCGAGGGCATCGGGCCCCGTCGGGGCAACCGCGTCGAAGACCTTGTCGATCGCCTCGGCGTACCAGCGGAACGTCTTGATCGTGTCGGGCAGGTCGATCTCACGGCAGTCGGTGATCGGCTTGCCGGCCTCGAGCGCGTCGAGCGTCGCAAGCTCATCGAGGTTCGCCTCGAGGAGGTCGGCGTAGCGCAGCAGGACCTTCTTCCGATCGGCCGGGGCCGTGCGTGACCAGCGCCCGTCGTTGAATGCGGCCCGCGCCGCCCGGACCGCGGCATCGATGTCCTCTGCGTCGCCGGCGGCGACATTCGTTAGGGTCTCGCCATTGGCCGGGTTCTCGGTCGAGAAGGTCCCGCCCGACGCAGCGTCGCGGAAGGCGCCGTCGATGAACGCCTGGGTGCGGAATCTGGGCAGGGCGGCGATGGCCACGACGTGGGCTCCTTCGTTCGATGTCGCGGCATTGTCCCATCGCGGACCCGGACCGGGCGAACGTTCTCGCGCGAGATTCGCGCGGAGCTCAGGGAATGGGCGCGAGGGCGAACAGCGAGCTGCGCATCATCGGGTCGGCCGACGGGCGATGGGCGTTGAAGATCGAGCGGAAGACGTCACCGGAGACCTTCTTGGTCGTGCCGTTCGCGCCAATGAGGGTCACGCTGATCAGGCGGCCGGAGACGCCCCGGTCGCGAAGGTCGAGCGTGACGAGCGTTCCGACGTTGGAGCGCGAGTCGGCGGCGAACCAGGCCTGGAGCTGGGCCAGCGTGTAGGTCCGGGTGCTCCACGTGTCGAACGGCGAGGCCTGGTCGTATGGCGTCCCATCGGGCCGCCGGTCCATCGACCCGCGCAGGTAGCTGTAGACGCCGGCGGTCTTCGCGCCGGTGGCGGAGACGAAGACGTTCTCGTTATTCTCGGTGGCCCCGCCCCCGGCCGAGTGGAAAAGGGCGTTGGCGATCCCGCCGGTGCTTGTCCGAAGGACCACGCCGGCCGTTGCGCTGATCGCAGCATTGCTGCCCGACTTCTCGACGAAGGAACCCAGGTACATCTGGGATCGCGTGTCGTCGTACATGTCATAGCTGCCGGTCGTCGGATGCAGCCGGTAGGCGGCGTAGGAGCGAGCCGCAATGGCCTGGGCTCGCACGGCCTCGGCAGGCCAGCTCGCCGAGACCTCGGCGGGCACGACGCCCTTGAGGTACGTCTCCATCTTCACTTCGTTGACGACGTTGACCGTGGCCGTGGCGTCGGTCTTGCCGTCCAGCCGCAGGTAGCCGCGGTAACGGTCGTAGGCCGAGGCCTTCGACCATAGCTGCAGGGTGGCGATGCTGTCGGGTCGAACGCGGATGCTCGCCGCGGTGCTGTGGTCGTGGAGCACGCTGCCGTCGGCGGCGGTCACGAGCGCGTTCCAGGTCGTGGTCGTGCCCGATGTCGTGGGGATGAACCGAAGGCGGGCATCGGCCGGGAAGACCTTGGCAACGCCATCGATCGACCACGAGCCGCCGCGCCCGTAGACCTGGACCGGGCTGGTCGCGCTGGCCTTGAACGTCGAAAGGACGAGGACGCGAACCTGGGGCTCGGCAAGGGTCCCGAGGACGGTGCCCATGTAGTAGTGGGCGAGGATCGTCGCGGCGCTTTGGCCATCGAGCGCGCGACCTTGGGCGCCGTACTGCGACAGGCCGACGCCATGGCCGTAGCCCCGGCCGTAGACGGTGATCGTCGACGGCAGGGTGACCGGCCCGGTGATGGCCGTGGGCGCGGGCGTTGCGGTGGGGACGGCGGTCGGGATCAGCGGTGAGGTCGGCGTGGGGCCCGGCGAAGGTGAGGCAACCGCCGTCGCACCCGGGTCGGTCGTCGGCGCGATGGTCGGAGCCAAGGTGGGTGCGGCCGTCGGCGCCAGCGTCGGCGCGGCCGTGGGCGGTGCCGTCGGCGGGGCGGTCGGGGCCGCTGTTGGGACGGCGGTTGGGGCTGGAGTTGGTGTCGCGATGGTCTTGAGCAGCTTGTTCGCGCCGTAGACGTAGGTCACGCCGTAGAGCGACGCGACGCTTCGGCCGTTGATCGAGCTGATGCGGTACCAGGTCGTGCCCGCCTGGACCACGCCGGCGCACGTCACGCTGTAGCTGCCGCCGGTGACACTGGCCGCGACGATCAGCTTCGCGCCCTGGTTGACGCTGGCCTTCCTGGCGTACGTCGTCGACGGGCCGGTCCGGAGGTTGACCGCGTCGCACTTCGGTGTGACCGTCGTGACCGCGAGCGTAGTGGTCGAGCCGAGGGTGAGGAGGATCGCGGCGGTCGCGAGCGCGGTGATGAGCGCGGCGCGCGGGAATCGTCGGGCCGGCGCACGGTGGTTGGGTCGGGCGCCAGCTGGCGACCGAGGCGCGCGCGCCGAAGCGATGCGCAGGGCAGCCAGATCGAGCGCAGCGTTTCGCAGCACGTCCGGAGCGTGAGGCCCGGATCAGCTCGCAGCCATGACCCGATCGTTCCGGTTGGAGAGGGGACCCAGCGGGCAGGTGACCCCGGCGGGCAGCGCGGCGAGGTCAGTTCGTTCGGGCGACCTGGATGGCCTGGAACCGGGCCCGCGCGAGCTCCGTGCCGCCGATCGTGGCCACAGCGGCGTAGGCCCCGGCGACTGGGATCGACAGGGGCCCGTTCACGGCGAAAACGATCCGCAGGTCAGCGCCGGCGGTCGAGCCGGGCGGGCGACCGGCTTCAAAGTCGGCCCCGATCGTGGGGTCCATCGGGTTGCCGTCGGCATCCTCGAAATGCACGTCTAGGTGATGGCGCCGGTTGGTCTCGTTCCAGTCCACGTCAATCGCGACCGCGATGCCGACAATGAGCTGGGCCGGGAACTCCGGGAAGCGCAGGACGTTCCACGCCCCGCCGAGGATGTAGAGCTTGCCGTCGACCGCCTGGGCGCTATCGGCCAACATGAGCGCATGAATGTTCACGGCAGCAGCGTATGACGAGCGAAGCCGATCTGCGAGCCGTCACGATCGTCGAGCCGGATCGGCTCGACGGCCAGGTCCGGATCGCCGACTACGACGCCAGGTGGTCGGCGACGTTCGAGCACGAGGCAGCGCGCATCCGCGGCGCCCTCGGTGCGCGAGTCTCCTTCTTGAGCATGTCGGCTCCACGTCCGTGCCGGGCCGCGCGACCGGCGGGCTGCTAGGGTCGGACGATGACGGCCCTCCCGAGCTCGACTGACAGCGCGCTGGTGGCGCTGGGCATGCCCGTGCCCGATTCGGTGTTTGCCCGCCAGGCACGTGAGCTGATCACGACCGTCGCGCCGCCGTTCCTGATCAACCACTCGGTGCGGGCCTACGCCTGGGCGGTTGAGCTGGCCGAGCACGACCGGGTCGAGTTCGATGCTGAGATCCTGTACGTCGCCGCGGTCCTGCACGACATCGGGCTCGTCGCCGCCTACGACCTGGGCGGCTGCTTCGAGATCGACGGCGCGATCGAGGCGGAGCGGTTCGCGCTCGAGGCGGGCCAGCCAGCGCCCCGAGCGCGGGCGATACACGACGTGATCGCGCTCCACATGGGCGAGACGCTGCCGCCCGATCCTGCATCGGAAATCGTGCTCCTGTGGGACTCGACCGGGACCGACGTCACGGGCTACCGCTACGCCGACATCCGACGCGCGCTCGTGCCCGGAGTGCTCAGCGCATACCCGCGACTCGACTTCAAGCGCGAGTTCGGGTCACTCTTCGCCGATCAGGCCGCGCGCAAGCCGAGCTGCCGGGTTGCCGAGATGGTCGCGTCGGGCAAGCTCGAGGCGATCAATCGGGCGCCATTCGACAGCTGAGTCGCGCGCGCCCCCCGCAGCGCGCCGTCAGCGCGGCGTCGCCTCCGTCGGGCGGAAGGCCGGTCCGTGGCCGGGCACGATAAGGTCGGCGACCTCCAGGATCCGGCGGCGCGAGTCGCGGAGCTGCTCGGCGTCCTCGGGATCCTCATCCTCCACGGCTGACTCGCTCGTGAACCAGCAGTGGGTGCAGACCACGAGGCCCTCAGGCGTGCCTGCGAGGGTTGCGATGTCCTCGTTGGTGTGACCTGGTGTTCGGGCGAGCATGACGGAGGGCGAGAGCTCGCGGCCGTCCGCATCGGAATCCTCCCAGTCGGTGCCGCGGTAGATCGCCCAGTGGTCGTGCACCGCGGCATTCGGGAAGTGCCCTGCGTGCATGGTGTGATCGGGATGGTGGTGGCCGAGCACCACGTCGGTGACGCCCTCCGGCAGAACCCCGAGTGCCGCCAGCGGATCGAGGATCGAGAGGGCACTGGGGGCCATCCCGGGATCGACGACGATGTTCCGGTCGCCATCCCGGATCAGCGTGCAGCTGCTCCGCACGCCGCCCCCGGTCGACGGGAGGGAGCCATCGAGCAGGATGTCGACCCGCGCTGTGCGGCTCGTCGGCAGCTTCATGGGCCGAAGGCTAGCGGACGCAACGGCTGTAATGCGAATGCGGCCTCCCTGCAACCCCACGCGCCGTTCGTTTGCTTGCCCGGGTCCCCGGCGGGTGTAGAACGTCTGGCATGACAGTTCAGAAACGAGCCCCGATCAACCTGCCTGCGCCCGGCGAGAGCCAGACGACGCTCGAGCACAACAAGGAGGTCGCCCGCCAGGTCATCGAACGGATCTTCATCCGCCAGGAGGACGCCGCGATCGATGAGCTCGTCGCGACGGACTTCGTGCCGCACACGTTCGGCCCGATGCCGCCCGGCCGCGAAGGCCTGCGCGAGGGCATGAAGCGCGCCGGCGCCGGACTCTCCGATCCGAAGTTCGAGATCCAGGACATCATCGCCGAGGGCGATCGGGTCGCCGTACGGGTCACGACCAGTGCCCGCCAGACGGGCCCGTTCATGGGCCTCGAGCCGACCGGGAACCACTACTCGATCGACGAGATCCACATCTTCCGGATCCGCGACGGCCAGCTCGTGGAGCATTGGCACCAATTCGACAAGATGGACCTCATGCAGCAGCTGCGCGGCGGCTCGGCCACCTGAGGGACCGCCCGCCAGTCAGCCGAGCGCTGAAAAGCATTTGAGCGGCAGCGGGAGCTCGAGATCCATCGGGCGGCGGATGGTGCATGGTTCCCGGAACGGCGGCAACGCTGGGTCGCCGGAGCACGAAACTTGACGTCCGCGCCGGATGTCGCTGCAATCGGCCCGCATGATCCCGATGCGGCGAGGGTGGACCGGGCTGCCCTCGGCCAAGGCCACGCTGGTGTTGCTGCCGATTCTGCTCCTGACGTTCGCGTGCGCGGCGCCCGGGCCAGCCGCCCTCAGGTCACCGGGATCGAGCGCCGCGCCGCCGCCCTCGGACCGGATCCATCTCCAGGCCCACCAGGCCCTCGAGCGCTGGGCCGAGGCGGCCGCCAAGAGCGGTGGAGCCACGATCTCCTTCGTCGGCGAGGTCACGAGCCAGATCGGCCAGTGGGAGCCCGCGGTCGGCGAGAACAACAAGGCGGCCTTGATAGCGGGCCAGGTCAAGGCGGCGGGGGGCCTGCCGACCGCTGACCCGGGGCGAAAGAGCGTCCGGTGGCTCGACGGGGTGTCGATCGAGGTCAACGTCCTGTCGGCAAAGAAGACGCTCGACGACCTCGTGGCCACGAGCGTCGGAGCGAAATGCCCGGATTGCCGCCCGCTGCTGGCGACGGACGCCCACCTCGCGACGAGCCTGGTCCAGACGTCGCTCGGGCCGGCCGAGGCGCCCGTCTGGGTGTTCACGATCGAAGGCACGGCGGTGAAGGTCACCCGCGTCGCCGTCGACGAGAGCCTCACGGTCGTACCGCCGCCATGGAACCCCGAAGACCCGCCGGTCGGACTCTCGATCGATTCAGCCACCGGCACCGCCAAGTCGCGCGAGCTCAAGGTGTCGTTCATCGGCGCGCTCGAGGGACGGGACAAGCCCTGCGGGTCGGATTACTCCGCCGAGCCGGTCGAGTCCGAGCTGGCCGTCGTCGTGATCATCGTGGAGCGGCGGAACGGCGCCCCCGCAGCTTGCATGGCGGCCGGCCGAACCCGGACCGCGACCGTGGCCCTCGAGGCACCCCTCGGCAAGCGCGCCGTGCTGGAGGTCAGGCAGGGACTGCCCGTTCCGCTGTCCGCGCCCTGACCGTTCGCACCCTGTTAACGAGGGCCCGCAATACTGCGAGTCGCGGCACGCCCCCGCCGCCACCCGCCTAACTCCACCACTCGACCGAGGAGCTCCGATGACATCCGCGGCTGCCGTTGACGACGGCCACAGCTTCAATCTGAGCCAGCGCCAGAAGACCGAGATCCTCGGCGCGATCCTGCTGGCGTTGTTCCTGTTCGCGCTGGACCAGACCGTGGTCGGCACGGCGCTGCCGCGCATCGCGACCGCCCTCAACGGCCAGGCGCTGTACACGTGGGCGTTCACGATCTACCTGCTCACCTCGACGATCACCGGCCCGATCTACGGGAAGCTGTCCGACCTCTACGGCCGGCGCCCGATCTTCATCTGGGCCGTGAGCCTGTTCCTGGCGGCGTCCGTGTTCGCGGGCCTCAGCCAGGAGATGTGGCAGTTCATCCTCGCCCGCGGCCTCCAGGGCCTCGGTGGCGGCGCGGTCTTCCCGATCGCGTTCGCGATCATCGCGGACCTCTACCCGCCCGAAGAGCGTGCCAAGTACGGGGCTCTGTTCGGCGCGGTGTTCGGCATCTCGTCGGTCCTTGGGCCGCTGCTGGGGGGCTTCGTCACCGACACCTTCGGCTGGCCATGGATCTTCTTCCTCAACATCCCGCTCGGCCTGGTCTCGCTGTTCGTGTGCTTCCGGTTGCTGCCGCCGATCAAGCACCCCGAGGCCGGACGCAATATCGACTACGTGGGTGCGGCGCTCTTCGCGGCCGCCATCGGCCCGATCCTCGTGGGGCTCAGCAACAAGCGCTCGCTCGACTGGACGGATCCATGGGTCGGCGGGCTGATCCTGGTGGGCATGGTGATGGTCGCGGTCTTCCTGTGGTGGGAGACCCGAGCCGCCGATCCGATCATCCGGCTCAGCCTGTTCCGAAATCGGACGATCACGATCTCGGTGCTGTCGATGTTCCTCGCGGCCTTCGGCTTCTTCGGGGCGATCGTCTTCCTGCCCCAGTGGCTCCAGGTCGTGCGGGGCATGGGCGCGACGGAATCGGGCTTGAACCTGCTGCCCCTTGTGATGGCGTTGATCGTCGGCGCGACGGTCAGCGGGCAGGTCGTCGCCCGAACGGGACGCTACAAGGTCGTGATCCTGGCGGCGATGCTGGTCCTCGCCGGCGGCCTCTTCCTCATGACCGGCCTGCGCGCCGATACCGACATCAGGGTGCTGTGGGTCTGGATGGTCATCACCGGCCTGGGCGTCGGGCCGTCGTTCGCTGTCTTTGTCGCACTCGTCCAGAACAGCGTGAAGCCGGCGATCGTGGGCGCCGCGACGGCAAGCCTGACGTTCTTCCAGCAGATCGGCGGCACGATCGGCCTCACGATCGCCGGCACGGTCGTCGCCGATTCGCTCACGAAGGAGCTGCCCGGTCGCCTCGTGGCCAACGGCATCCCGCAGCAGATGGTCGACCAGTTCGTCACCTCCGGCGGTTCGGGCTCGGCCCTGAACTTCACCGGCACCGGCGACATCGGCAAGCTGATCCTGGAGAGCGTTCCGCAGCAGTTCCGTTCGTTCGTAGAGCCACTGATCCCCCAGATCGTGCAGGCCTTCCACCAGGCCTTCGCGATCGCCATCGCGTCGTCTTTCTGGATCTCGATCGGCGCGGCCCTCCTGGCCGCCCTGCTCGTCCTCTTCCTCCGGGACATTCCCGTGCACGGCACGCCGGACGCACAGGCCGAAGCTCCGCCAGCCTGACCGCCGGCTGACCACCGAACCGCCGACCGGTGCCCTCAGGCGAGCTCAGCGGGCGGCCCCCAACCGATCGGGACCGCTTCGCTCGAGCTCTGGGTCAGACGAGCTCAGTCGGTTTTAGTGGAAGGTCGACCAGTCGGGTGCCGCGCGCGATCCGAAGGCCGACCTGTCGACCGACGAGCTCGCCGACCAGGAGGCGCTGCAGGTCGCCGACGCCCTGGATCGGACGGCCATCGAGCTCCACGATGAGGTCGCCGGCCCGGACGCCGGCTTTCGCTGCGGGACTCTGGTCAAGCAGCTGGACGACCTCGAGCGCCCGGCCACGCCCAAGGTCGTGGGCCAGCGCGGCCGGGAGCGGCCGCGAGCCACCGACGACCCCGAGGTAGGCGCGCCGGACCTTGCCCTCGCGCATGAGCGAGGCGAGGATCGAGCGGGTCGTCGCGTCGATCGGCACAGACAGCCCAAGCCCGATTCCCGCGACGGCGGTGTTGATGCCGACGACGCGCCCGCGAGAATCGGCAAGCGCCCCGCCGGAGTTACCGGGATTGAGCGCCGCGTCGGTCTGGATGACGTTCTCGACGAGCCGGCTTGATCGGCCGTCGCGCGTGGTGAGGGATCGGCCCAGGGCGCTGACGACGCCAGCCGTCACCGAACCCCCGAACCCGAGCGGGTTGCCGATCGCGACCACGAGCTGGCCGACCTTGAGTCGTGCCGCGTCACCGAGGCGCGCCGCCGTCAGGTCGCCGCTCGCGCGCACGACGGCGAGGTCGGAGAGGGGATCGCGGCCGACCACCCGGAACTCGAGCTCGCTGCCGTCGACGAACGCCGCGACGCCGCGATCCGTGCCTGCGACCACGTGCGCCGAGGTCACGAGGTAGCCGTCTGGCGTGAATGCGACCGCGGACCCGGAGCCCGCGGCCGAGAAGCCGCCCATCGGGCGAGTCACGCGAAGGCTCGCGACCGACGGGATGAGCGCCTCGGCGACGGCGCTCACCGCCGCCGAGTACGCATCCAGGACCGCGACGTCGTCTTTGTCCGGCTCGGTGGCGGCGACGTCGACGGTCAAGCGGGCGTCAAGGTCCTCGTCGTCGAGGGCCCTCGCGATGGCCATCGTTCTCAGGCCTCGCCCGTTGCCTCGCCGGCGCCGACGCTGACGGTGCGCTCCTCCAGCCCGCGAACGATCTTGACCTCGAACGTGTCCGTTGCCGCTGCGAGGGCTTCGACCAGCTCATCGCCATCGCTGACCGCCCGACCGGCAACGTCGACGATGAGGTCGCCCTCGACGATCCCGGCCTTCGCGGCCGGGCTGCCGTCCTCGACCCCGCGGACGAGGAGGCCGTCACGCTCGGGCAGGCCGACCGATCGGCGCAGCCGGCGCGCCACGAACGACGGCGCGACCGCGACGCCGAGCCGGCGCCGGGAAGGAGCCTCGCCGCGACCGAGGGCGTCTATCCGCTCGCGCAGCGCGGCGTCGGCCGGCAGTGCGAGGTAGAAGCCTTCGCCGATCCGGTTCGTGTTCAGGCCGAGGAGCCGGCCCTGGCTATCGAGGAGCGCACCACCTGAGGAACCAGACGCGAGCGGCGCCGTGTGCTCGATGCTGCCGGCGATCTTGCGGCCACCGGGACCGCGGAACGCCCGCGCAACTGCCGAGACGGTCCCGAAGGTGACGCGCGCCCCGCCGCCAGGCGTCGCCGCGGCACCGAAGACGATCATGCCGACCGAAACCGCGCCGCCGTCCACCCAGTCGAGGCCGGTCGCCTTGCCCGTATCGACCGAGATGACCGCGAGAT
>JBBQFS010000010.1:0-29435 GCA_038322255.1 Candidatus Limnocylindrales bacterium
GTGCTGCAGGCGGGGGCGGCACTCCCGCGTGACCCGCGAACCAGGTGAAGTGGAGGCCGATCGCGGCCGCGGTGGGCCTCGGCGCCGCCGGTTTGTCTCAGCTGCTCGCCGACGGATCGTTAGAACAGAAGTCCCTGCCGAACTTCTCACGTCGAGCCGTCGATTCATCCCTCCTCACGCTTGCGCCGGGAAATTCCCGGGCCCGGATGGTCGCCCGCGGGTCGACAACCCTGTCTAAAGCTCCCCGGCTGTTCGTATGAGACAAACGCCCGAGGCCGATCGACGGCGAACCGTCTATCTGCCGCCGTGGCGCGTCGATGTCATCCGTCGTGCCGGGATCCGCAGCCCTCCGGCGGCGACGACGCTCGCGAGAGCCGTGGCTCGCGCCCTTGAGGCGGCCGATGCGCCGTCACCCGGCTCAGTAACCATCGTCCTAACCGACGACGCCGAGCTCGCCGAGCTGAATGTCGAGCACATGGGCCTCGAGGGCCCAACGGACGTCCTGTCCTTTCCTTTGCTTCCGCCAGAATCGTTCGTTCGCACCCGCCGCGTGGCGCGGTCGCATCGAGCAGCCGACGGGGGCGGCGCCGCAGGAAGCCCAGGCGGTCGACGCAGCCACGTCGGCGACATCGCCATCTCGGTCGAGCGAGCCATCGAGCAGGCCGCCGAAGGGCGCGGCGGGCAGACAGGCGACGTCCGGTGGTCCGCCGCGGACGAGCTGCGCCTGCTCGTCACGCACGGCACGCTCCACCTGTGCGGCTGGGACCACGCAGAACCGGCCAGCGAGGCAGCGATGCGCAAGTTGGAGCGGTCGCTGCTTGGCATGACGCCCGCGTGATCATGGCGGCTCCCGGCATCCGGCCGCGCGGCTGCTCGCCTCCGTGACCCCTCGAAACGCGAGGCTCCTACTTGAGGGCCAGGAACGCATCGACGTCGACGCGCGGATGGCCCGAGGTGCCGAGGACCACGATCTTGAGGGTGTGGGTGCCCGCCGTTGACCACGTGAACTGGTAGGCGATCCGGCGGTAGGCGTTCGCCGACGAGGTGGCGCTGATGGTCCCCTTCAGGACGCCGTCGATGTACACCCTGAAGCTGCCGCGTGATGTGGCCCGGGTGGTCACGAAGCCGAGTGACCGGACACCGGTCGTGGTGAACGACGCGCTCGCGCCGTTGGCGCTCGCGTACAAGGTGGTCCCGCCGGAGTACGACGGGTTCGACTGCGTGCCCCAGGTGCCGGTCCTGCTCGTGGGCGACTGGTACAGGATCGGCTGGAGCGTCGGTCCGGTCGCCGTGCCGCTGGCGTGCGAGAGCGGATCGACTGCGGTGGCCCTGAACCGGTAGGTGTGGCCCAAGGGGAGAGCTCGGACGAGCGACAGGCCCCCGAGCCACGTCGGCGCGCCGAACGCGCCACCGTCGACGCTTTGCTCGACGCGGTATCTGACCGTTCCGCTCGACGCGTCGGTGGAGCCCGACCAGGCGATGCGATACGACGGGCTCGCGGTGAGCGTCGTGGATATCAGGGCATTCGCGGTCGGGGCGCCCGGGGTCGACGGCGCATCCGCATCGACCAGGAGGCGGGCCACGACGGTCTTCCAGGCACCGTCCGCGCCGGCGACCATGTGGCTCGCCCATACGGCACCCGTGCCGATCGGATCTGCGGCCACCCCGGCGTAGTCGCCCCAGCGCTCGGAGCTCGACGCCGCGCCGCTGCTGGCGAGGAGGACGGGCGTTCCCAGCAAGCCGCCGGCGACCCGGTTGGCATACAGCGCGACCAGGTCGGTCGCCGATGACTGCGAATACGTCACGAACAACGAGCCGTTGCGGGACAGGCCAACGCCACCCATGAAGGCATCGATGCCGTCGCCCGGCTGGATCGCGATGATCGAGCTGCCGGCCGGCGCGCCGGCCGCGGACGTCGTGGTGCCCCACAGGACGACCTCGTCGTTCCAGGTGGAGCCGGCGTCGTAGGTGACCGGGAAGGTCGACACCCACCACAGCCTGCCGGCCTGCCAGACGGCATCGGTCGGCCGCTCATCGACCGCGTTGGAGATGGTGTCGGCGCCGACCTGACGTGGATCGGGCGGCAGGGCGAACGCGTCGAGCCCGTTGGACGAGGTCAGGTCCGTCAGGTTCGTCGTTGATGCGCAGGTACCGGAACCGCCGAGTCGGACGTAGCTCTGGTGGCTGTCACTGATCGACTCGAGGATGACATGGACGTCGTTCGAGGCGGACAGGACCTGGGCTGCCCGGGGATTCCCGAAGCCCGCGTCCTCGCAGTAGTTGTAGGTCAGGGCGCCGCCGCCGAGGATCGACGCCCACGTGAAGGTGTTCAGGTCCGCCCCGAGGAACCCATTCGAGCTGTCGTACAGGTTGTCGGCGACCACGATCTTGTCGCTCGATGACGCGAGCGACGGGTAGTCGGGAAACTCTCCGGAGTACGACACCGCGATGACGGTCCAGCCAAGCGTGGGATCAGCCGTATCCGAGACGATCACCGTCAGGTAGTTCGTCGCGTAGGAGAAATCGTTCTTGACGCTGATCACGACCCCGACCCAGCGGCCATGAACGGCGTCCCAAACGATCCGCGGGTCGCTGGGGATCTGGTCCACGGGCAGCCCGAACAGGGCCCAATCCGGAACCGACAGCAGCTCGACGCCGTTCCGATCCCAGGCCTTGACCTGCGAGTTCACCGTCTGGACGACGAAGCTCGGGCTGGCCGCGACCCAGGGATCCGGCGGCGCCCAGTTCCCCGCTTCCACTTGGCCCATGCCGGACCATTGCGCCGCGACCGCCAGGGCAGGCGTCACGACGAGGGCCGCTGGGCCGCTGCTCGTTGCAGCCGACGGCGTCGATCCCGCAACGGCGACGCCCGATGGCACCCGCGCAGATTTCGTCCCGACACCGCGAAGCACTCGGCCTGAATCGGCCTTCGGGCGTGGATGCGCGCGAGCGTCCCGGACCACGCTGCGCGCGGACGCGAGCCGGCCGCGCGCCACGTCTCGCTTGCCTTCGACCGAGTGGCTGCCGAAGGCCGGGCCCGCCGATCCGGGACGTGCCAGTACAATCGGCACGAGCGACGACAGGACCAGGGCGCCGACACCGACCCAGACGGCGACTCGAGCGACCAAGCGAACGAGCGGATTCCGCGTTTGACCGATCGGACCCATGACTCACGCCCTCCCGCGGTGTCAGGCTGCCGACGGTCTCCCTCGTCGATCGCCCCGGACCGCCCCATTCTGGCGGTGCGCTGCCGCGGCGCAACCTGGAATTCCTTGCCGCGCGAGCATCGCGGGTACCATCAGCGCGAGCCCCCGGACGTGGTCCCGGGGCCGTTCGGCGTGTCCCGTCCAGGCTCGGTCGGGGTCGAGCATCGATGAGGTAGCGAGAGATCAACAAGATCGTGATCGGGCTCGGAAATCCCGGCGACCAGTACCGGCAGACGCGACACAACGTCGGCTGGATGGTGCTCGATCGGCTCGCCGATCGGGCGGGTTGGATCGGGCGCGGGCGGAATCGCGATGCGGCGTCCATCGTCGGCGGGCGGTATCGAGGCCTCGACCTGCTGCTCGCGAAGCCGCAGACTTACATGAACGACTCGGGCGTCGCGGTGCGCAAGGTGCTCGCGCGCGAGCGTGCCCCGCTGACCGAGATGCTGGTCGTGGTCGACGATTTCGCCCTGCCGTTCGGCAAGCTGCGGTTCCGGGAAGGCGGCGGCCCGGGCGGGCACAACGGGCTGCGCTCGATCATCGACGAGCTCGGGTCGGAGGCCTTCAGTCGCTTGCGCGTCGGGATCGGCGAGCCCGGGCATGGGTTCGCCGACCACGTCCTGTCGAAGTTCGGGCCCGAGGAGCGCCTCCGGCTCGATGAGCTCCTCGACGCGGCCGCCGACGCGGTCGAGGCCTGGGCCCGAGAAGGGACGAACAAGGCCGCCACGCGCTTCAACGCCTTCGAGCTGCGGCCGGCCGACGAGGACCTCGTTGCGCCGCCGGGTGAGGTCGGTGGTCCACCCGGTGCCGACGGCATCCGCAGGACGACGACCGGCTGGCGAAAGCTGCGCTCAAAGCCCGACGCGCCCGACGCCGAGGGTCAGCGATGAGCAGCCAGACGCCGATGCGCGGCCGCAAGGGCTGGGAGCGGCGACAGGCCGAGCGACAGGCCGAGGAGCCGGCCGCCCGCCCCCCGCAGGCGCGAGTCGAGCGACCCTTCGACCGACCGAGCGGAGGATCGAGCGAGGGACCGGCCGCCCGCCGCCCGAAGGCGGGATCCGACGGCGCGGTCGGCGCCGCCGCGGCGACCGCCCGGCCTGGGCCGGGCCGGCGCCTCCCGAATCTCGCCGGATTGCCGCGCCTCCTCGCCGGTACCGGCGCCTTGGAGGCACTCCTGGAACGTCTCGGGCCAATCGCCGCGCCGCCGTCGAATGCCGGCCGGCATGCGGGAATCGTCTCCGTGCCCCATGGCGCCAAGAGCTACCTCGCTGCGGCCCTCGCGCTCGTGGCGGGGGAGCGCATCGTATGGGTCGCGCGCGACTCCGAGATCGGCGATCGCGTGGCCGAGGAGCTGGCGGCCTGGGTCGGAGATCCGGGCGCCGTCGCGGTGCTCGAGCCTCGGACGGCCCTCGCGTACGAGCGGAGCGAGCTCGTCGCCGACGAGACGGCGGCGCGCGTCGCGGCCCTCTCTGCATGGCGCAGCGGCCAGGCCCGGATCATGGTTGCCAGTGTCCAGGCGCTGATCCAGCACACGATCAGCCCCGACGACCTTCCTGAGCAGCCGCTGGAGCTCGAGGTCGGGGCGCGGGTGGGTCAGGGCGTGCTGCTGCGCGAGCTCCTCGAGCTGGGCTACGCCCCGGTGCTCGAGGTCGCGGGTCGAGGCGAGTTCGCGCGCCGCGGTGGCATCGTCGACGTGTTCCCGCCGTCGGCCGACCTGCCCGTTCGGATCGAGTCATTCGGTGACGAGATCGACTCGCTGCGGGCGTTCGACCCGACCGACCAGCGCACGACCGGCAGGGTCGATCGAGTCATGCTGCTGCCGGCGTCCGAGTTCCTCGTGCCCGAGGGCGGGCCTGACGGGCTGCGGGCGCGTCTCGGCGCGATGGCGAAACGCCTGCCGGAGCGATTGGCGCACGACCTCGAACGACTCGCGGGTGCGGCCCATCTCGAGCGGACCGCGAGCGACTCTCGCGCTGCGGCCGTCGGGGACGCCGCGGAGATCTGGGCGCCCCTGCTCGCACCCGCGACTGCCCTCGATCACCTCGATCCGGAGACGCTGTTCGTCCTCGACGAACCGGGCGACCTCGGCGACGCCTCGGAGTTCCTGTGGCGCCAGGCCGATGAGCGCCGCGCCGACCTTCTCGCAGCGAGCGAGCTGCCACGGGATTGGCCCCCGACGCTCCTCCCGCCTCGCGACTGGAAGCGGCGGCTCCTCGCCGCCCGGACGCTCGAGCTGACCTGGGAATCGGAGGCGAGCAACGCGATCGCGGGCGGCGGCAAGTCGTCGGGCGACCTGTTCGGCTGGCGGGAGCCGGTCCTCCCGCCGGGTCGGGGCGCGCGGATCGCCGAGGCGGTCGAGCGCTGGCGCAACGAGGATCTCGCTCGACCCGACGACGCGAAGATTCCGGCGAATGCGACGAAGGGCCAAACGAAGCTCGCGACGCCGCCCAAGATCGTGATCGCCTCGGACCAGGCTCCCCGCCTCGCCGAGGTCCTGGAGGAGTCCGGCCAGCCTGCCGGGGTGACGAACGCCATCGTCGAGCCGCCGGCCGCGGGAACGCTGACGCTCGTCGATCGGAGCCTCAATGGCGGGTTCGCCGGTGGTCCCGATGGCCTCGTGTTCGTCACGGACCGCGAACTGTTCGGCAACGTCCGTGTTCGACGCCCCAAGGCGATGCGCCGGGTCGTGCCGCGCGACATCCTCGAGCGGCTGACAGCCGGCGACCTCGTCGTCCATATCGACCATGGCGTCGCCCGCTACGAACGGATGCTCCGCCGCAGCTCGGGCACCGGCGACGAGCGCGACTTCCTCGAGCTCGCGTTTCAGGGCCAGGACCGGATCTTCGTCCCGGTCGAGCAGATCGGGCGGATCTCGCGCTACTCGGGCGGCGAAAACCCGGCGCTGTCGAAGCTCGGCGGGACCGAATGGCTCCGTACCAAGCAGCGCGTCCGGAAGGCCGTCGGCGAGCTGGCCGAGGAGCTTCTCGCGCTCTACGCCTCGCGCGCCTTGGCGCCAGGCCATGCCTACCCCGGCGACACGCCGTGGCAGGGCGAGATGGAGGCCGCGTTCCCGTACGAGGAGACGGTCGACCAGCTGCGTGCGGCCAACGAGGTCAAGCACGACATGGAGGCCGTCCGGCCGATGGATCGCCTCGTCGTCGGCGACGTGGGCTACGGCAAGACCGAGGTCGCGATCCGCGCCGCGTTCAAGGCGATCCAGGACGGCAAGCAGGTGGCCGTGCTCGTCCCGACGACCGTGCTCGCCGCGCAGCACCACGCGACGTTCGGCGCTCGCTTCGGACCGTTCCCGACCAGGGTCGGGCTGCTTTCGAGGTTTGTCGCGAAGGCCGAGCAGGAACGGACCGTGGCGGGTCTCGCCGACGGCTCGGTCGACCTCGTCATCGGGACGCATCGGCTCCTGTCGCGCGACGTCCGGTTCAAGGACCTGGGGCTGGTGGTCGTCGACGAGGAGCAGCGCTTCGGCGTCGCGGCGAAGGAGCGGCTCAAGCAGCTCAAGCGCGAGGTCGACGTCCTGACCCTTTCGGCCACGCCAATCCCTCGGACGCTCAACCTGGCCCTCGCCGGCGTGCGCGACATGAGCGTGATCGAGACGCCGCCCGAGGACCGCCTGCCGATCCAGACGCGCGTGGCGGAGGCATCCGCCGGTCTCGTCCGCGACGCGATCCTGCGCGAGCTCGATCGCGGCGGGCAGATTTTCTACGTCCACAACCGGGTCGAGACGATCGAGGCCCAGGCTGAGCAGCTGCGAAAGCTCCTGCCCGACGTTCGCCTCGTCGTCGGGCACGGGCAGATGGCCGAGGGCCAGCTCGAATCGGTGATGCTCAAGTTCGCATCGGGCGAGGCGGACGTGCTCGTCTGCACGACGATCATCGAATCCGGGCTCGACATCCCGAACGCCAACACGATCGTGATCGATCGGGCAGACACCCTGGGGCTGGCGCAGCTGTACCAGCTCAGGGGTCGCGTCGGCCGGTCATCGCGGCGGGCCTACGCGTACCTGCTGTACCGGCGTCGCGAGCGGATGAGCGAGGAGGCGCGCAAGCGGCTGCAGGCGATCTTCAACGCCTCGGAGCTGGGCGCCGGTTTCCAGATCGCCTTGTCGGACCTCGAGATCCGGGGCGCCGGCAACATCCTCGGCGGGGAGCAGTCGGGCCACATGGCCGCGGTCGGGTTCGACCTGTACTCGCGGCTGCTCGCGGAGGCGGTCGAAGAGCGCAAGGCGGAACGAGAGAATCGCGCTCCCGTGCTGGTCGCCCCGCAGGCCGTCATCGACCTGCCCCTCGAGGCCCACCTGCCCGACGATTACGTGCGGGAGGAGTCCCAGAAGCTCGAGCTGTACCGGCGGGTCGCGCGAGCCCGGACCGCGGGTGACGTTGCGGCGTTCCGGCAGGAGGTCATCGACCGGTTCGGGCCGCTTCCGGACCCAGTGATCCGACTCGCCGAGGTCGCCGAGCTGCGACTGGCGGCCGAGGCCGCCGGCGTCGCCTCGATGTCTCGGGAAGAGGGGCAGCTGGTGGTGCGATTCGGGATGGGCCTCTCGCGGGCGACCGCGATGCGCCTGCTCACCCCCGGCTCCATGTCCGGCGTCCGCCACTCGGATGTCACGTTCGCCTCGAACCAGGTCCGCATCCGCCTGCCGAAGGATCCGCTCAAGGGCTGGCAGCTGACGCAGGCCGTGGTTGCCCGCCTCTCGACCGAGACCGAGCACGTCGACGCCGCCCATCTCGCCGCGATGCGACCCGAGCGCGCGGAGCGGTCCGTTGACTAACCGGGCCGGTCCGGGCTGACCCTCAGCCAGCAGGGGCCGGAGCGCCGGATGCGTTCCGCTCCCATGCGTTCCGCTCCCTAGCCCGCCCTGTGGCATGCTGTCCGCCATGCCGGTCCGTACTGTGGCCTGAGGCGTAGGCCGGGGACGAGGACTCGACGAACGCGCCGCGGCCGAGGTCCTCGCCGCCTTTACCGGCTCGGCGTACTTCCGGGCGCCGCCTCGGCTCGCAGTGCGGCCTCGCGGCCTGGCGCCTCGCCGTTGGCAGGCAGGCAGGATCGGCCGGATTGACCTGGCCGGCGAAATACTTCCCGAGCTGACGACCCAATCAGCGCTCTGGGGCTGACGCCCGCCCTATCCTGAGGGGCGTGGAGCCGCGCGTCAGCCTCGTGACCCTTGGCGTCGGCGCAGGGGCGCCCTGATCGGCGGATGGCGTCCCACTTCTCCGACATCGGGTTCGTCGTCGGTTCGAGCGACGAGGTGCTGGCCATGGCTCGATCACTGCCGGTGGGCACCCCCGTCATCACGACACCGGCGGGAGACTACGTCCGCTGGTCGCCGGGCGGCGGCGCCGAGCTCTGGTTTCAGCGCGCGCCGGATCTCAAATTGGTCGGGATGAACCCGCACTTCGACGTCCAGACCCGCACCCGGGTCCGTCTCGACTCGGGAGTCGACGATCCGGTCCACAAGCTCGATGGCGGCTTCCACCTCTGGCTCGACCCGCATCCGCCCGACCCCGAGTTTCCGGACGGGCCCGACGGCGCGTCGCCCCTGTTCGTGGACACGCCCGCATGCGCTCCTACGACGGGCTCCAGCTGCCAGTGGAGGTCGACGCGACGATCGCGGCCTTTGCGCATCGGCTCGAGCTCTTCGGCAGCGAGGCCGCGCTGCGCGCAACAGGGTCGATCATGGCCGTGGAATCCCTGATCCCCTCGGGTCTGTTCTTCCCGGGCGGCGACGAGCGCACGCCGGCAAGGGCCGAGGCGATCCTCCAGGGCGTCATCGAGGCGACCGAGATGCGCCAAAACGACGCGACCGGCCGGGAGTTCCTCTGGGCCCGCGTCAGGACCTACGGAGCGCGCCTCGAGGTCGTGGCCGACCCGATCCTGGCCTCGCGACCCCCGGTCGTCGGCGACATCCTCGGCGGGACGTTCTGGATGAGCGCGAGATTTCCCGACATCGGGTCTGCCGGCAGCGCACCGACCGTGGCATGACCAAGGCCGAGGACGAAGCAGGTGGCAACGTGCTGCGCCTGGCCATCCCGATCGACTCCGACGCCGATCGCGACGTCCTGCGCGACACGATCGCGAGCGCCCGCGCGGCCGAGCTGCTGAAATCCCACTACGTAGTGCGACGCGCGGCGCGGGCCGGCGGACGCTGCGGTCCCGCCTCCGAGCTTGAGCTGCCCGAGGCAGTCAAGCGCCGGCTCGCACTCCTGGACCGCCTCGCCAGGGCCATCGACGACAGCGAGCCGGGACCCGCGGACCCCTAGGAATCCGGCCGCCGAAGCGGCGTCGTGAACTCCGGTAGGCTGCCCCGATGCCCGAGCCCGAGGATCTCGCCCATCCCGAAAGCCTCGCCCCGCACCGGGTGCACGTGCCCCCGGAGGAGGGTGGGCTGTGGTCGCCGGCGCGGCGGCCGCTCACGATCGGGCTCGTCCTCACGATCACCCTCGTCGCCGCCGAGGCCCTGGCCGTCACCACGGCGATGCCAATCGTGGCCCGCGAGCTGGGTGGCATGGAGCTGTACGGCCTCGTCTTCTCGGCGTTCATGGTTGGGTCGCTGGTCGGAATCGTCGTTGCCGGCAGCCTGATCGACCGGCGCGGCGTGGTCCTGCCGTTCGTCGTGGGCCTGACGCTGTTCACGATCGGGCTGCTGCTCGCCGGCGCGGCGCAGTCGATGCCGATGCTCATCGCCGCGCGCCTCATCCAGGGCATCGGTGGCGGCGCCATCCCGCCGATTGCCTACGTCGCCATCGGGCGGAGCCTGCCGGAGCACCTCCGGCCCCGCATGTTCGCGACCATGTCGACCGCCTGGATCCTGCCGGGGATCTTCGGTCCGGGGATCGCCGGGATCGTGGCCGAGGCCTTCAACTGGCGCTGGATCTTCCTGGGACTGCTGCCGCTCATCGCGCTCTCCGGCGCGATGGCCTACCGCGGGCTGCGTGGCCTGGCCGATGCGCCTGCGGGCAGCCGCGGGAGCTCCGGCGGCACGCGCATCCGGGATGGCTTGATCGTCGGCGCGGGCTTGGCCATCCTGACGACCGGCCTCTCCTCGAACGAGGTCCCGCTGATCATCGTCCTGGGCAGCGCCGGCCTCGCGGTCACCGTTTGGGCATTCCTGCGCCTGGCTCCACCCGGGACGATGCGGGCCGCCCGTGGCTACCCGACTGCGGTGCTGCTCCGGGGCGTGCTGACCTTCGCCTTCTTCACGGTCGACGCCTACGTGGCGTTGCTCCTCGTCGAGGTCCGCGGCTGGTCGGCCGCCGCGGCGGGGATCGCGCTGACCGCCGCCACCATCTCGTGGACCGCCGGCTCCTGGACGCAGGCGCGCCTGTCTGTCCGGGTCCCGCACGAGCGGTTCGTCCGGGTAGGCTTCCCGGTGGTCGCGGTTGGCATCGCGGGCCTCGCCCTGATCCTGATCCCGGAGGTCCCGGCCTGGCTGGCCGTGCCGATCTTCGCCCTTGGTGGGTTCGGGATGGGCCTGACGTACGCGCAGTTCGCGCTGATCGTGCTGCGCGACGTCCCGCGTGACTCGCAGGGCGAGGTCACGGCCGGGCTGACCCTGTCGGACGCGCTGGGGACGGCGCTGGGCACGAGCGTGGCCGCGGCCTTTGTCTCGGCGTCGGTTCGGGCGGGTCTCGGGCCCGGTCCGGGGCTGGGCGTCGCGATCGCCGCGGGGGCCGTGGCTGCGATGCTTGGCTGGCTGCTGGCGCCGCGGCTGCTGTCGAAGCAGGTCCCCGCGAAGCAAGCCATGGCGGCCGAGGCGACGGGCGGGCTGCGCTAGACTTCGACCCTCGCTCGTGAGCCGCCGCGGTGGCTCCCGGCGGGCGCTGACGATGACCGGGCAAGACGCCCCCGACCACCCGACCCCGCGCATCCGGTCGAACGCCACGAGGAGGTCCCAGCTTCGTGTCTGCCGAGGAGCTTCGGGCGAAGATTCGCGAGGTCCCGGACTTTCCCAAGCCGGGGATCCTGTTCTACGACATCACCACGCTGCTCAAGGACGCGGCCGCGTACCGCGAGGCGATCCGCCTGATGCTCGACCCGTATCGCGGCGAGAAGATCGACATCGTGATCGGCATGGAGTCGCGCGGCTTTATCTTCAGCGCCCCGATGGCGATCGAGCTCGGTGCCGGCCTCGTGCCCGTGCGCAAGCTCGGCAAGCTGCCGGCCGAGACATTGTCGGTCGAGTACGCCCTGGAGTACGGCTCGAACACCCTCGAGATCCATCGCGACGCCATCGAGCCCGGCCAGAAGGTCCTCATCATCGACGACCTGCTCGCGACCGGCGGCACCGTCCAGGGCACGATCGACCTGGTCGAGCGGCTCAAGGGCGAAATCGTCGGCCTGGGCTTCCTCGTGGAGCTCGAGTTCCTGAACGGGCGCGATCGTCTGGGCGGGCGACGCGTGACGAGCGTCATCCGGTACTGATCGACGCGACCTGATCGAGCCGCACCCGAGCCCCCCACGATGACCGACCAGCCCGGCAAGTCCGCGATCGCAGAGGTCGCGACCGCGAAGCCCGGGAGCGATGAGCCCGGATCCGGTGACAACGCGGTCGATCCGACCCGACGCCAGTTCTTCCGACGGTTTGCCGGCGACGTCCTCACCAGCGCAGCGCAGGTCGTCGGAGCTGTTGCCGAGCTGCGAGACCGATCGGCGGCCGAGGCCTCGGCGCTCCTCGGGGGGCAGGGCGCAACGGGCGCCGGACCGGGTGCCGCCACATACGGCTCGCATGGCGCGAACCCCGCCGAGGGCGACGCAGCCACGGGCGGCCCGAGCGGCTTCCGGACGCCCTTCCGATTCGAGTCGGACAACGTCCTCCTCCTGATCGACCAGCGGAAGCTGCCGGATACCCTCGTTGAGGTTCCCGTGCGGAGCGCATCGGACGCCGCCAACGCCATCGGGTTGATGATCGTTCGCGGCGCGCCGGCGATCGGCCAGGTCGCCGCCATCGGGCTCGCACTCACGGGACGGATCGCCGCTCGCTCGCAGCCCCATGCCCGCCGCGCGATCCTCGAGGGCGCGGCGAACATGCTCCGCAACGCCCGTCCGACCGCGGTCAACCTTGGCTGGGCCGTCGAGCGGCTGATGGCCCGCTATCACGCCATCGGCGATCTCTCGCCCGACGGCGAGTCGATCGCGGACGCGCTGCACGACGAGGCCATGGCGATCGTCGCCGAGGCGACCGACGACCACGGCCGCCTGGCCGCGGCGGGTCTCACGATCCTGCCGGTCACCGACGACCGCCCGCTCCAGGTCCTGACGCACTGCAACACCGGGCCGCTTGCGTGCGGCCAGTTCGGGACGGCGCTCGGCGTCGTGCAGGCCGCGTACCAGGCCGAGCGGCCGCTCCACGTCTGGGTTGACGAGACCCGCCCCTATCTCCAGGGCGCGCGGCTCACGGCGTGGGAGCTGAAGCAGGCCGGCGTCGACCACACGCTCATCCCCGACATGGCCGCCGGGCCGCTCATGGCCCTCGGCGAGGTCGACATCATCCTCGTCGGCGCGGACCGGATCGCGGCCAACGGCGACACGGCGAACAAGATCGGGACCTACACCCTGGCCGTTCTGGCCGCCCGCCACAGCATCCCGTTCATCGTGTGCGCACCGCTGTCGTCGGTTGACCTCGCGGTGCCCGACGGCTCGGCGATCCCCATGGAGAACCGACCGGCCGACGAGGTCTCGAGCTTCCGGGGCGTCCCCATCGCGCCCGAGGGGACGGCTGTCCGGAACCCGTCCTTCGACGTGACGCCGGCGGACCTGATCACGTGGATCGTGACCGAGGAGGGCGCGTTGCGAGCCCCGTTCGGGCCGCCGCTGCGCGAGGCCATGGACCGCCGTGATGCGCGCCGGGCAGCGGCCGGCGGATCTCCGCTGCGGACAGACGGCGCGGTCTGATGGCCACCGTGGCGCTCGATCGGGCCGGCGCGCGCCTCGTGATCGAGACGACGACCGACCGCGAACTCATCCGGGCGTTCCTCGATCGGGATCGGATCTACGCCGCGTACGCCCTCGCCGATCTGGAGGATCGTGAAGCCGTGCGGTCTCGATGGGCCATCGCCCGGGCCGGCGACGAGGTCGTGTCGCTGGTCCTCGAGTATGGCGGGCCTTCGCCGCAACCCCTGTTCATCGCCGGCCGCGACGACGGGATCGAGGCCATCCTGCGCGACGTCATCAAGCCCTCGATCGCCTACGTCGCCTGCCTGCCGGCCAACCAGGCGGCGGTCGAGACTCGCTACCGGCTCGAGCCCGGGCCGCAAATGGTCCGCATGTGGGTGGATCGATCGAGGTTCCGGCCCGCCGTCGACCCCGGGATCGAAGTCCTCACGTCGGGCGACGCGGGCGAGCTCAACCGCCTGTACCGTCTCGGGTTCGGGTCGTGGCTGCCGCCGCAGGCGATCAGCGAAGGGATCTACCGGGGCATCCGGGTGAACGGCCGGCTCGTCGCTGCGGCGGGGACCCACGTGATCGGCAGGCGCGCCGGGATCTCGGTGGTTGGCAACGTGCTGACCCAGCCCGAGTATCGCGGACGGGGCTACGCGCAGGCCACGACGTCGGCGGTCACGGCTCACCTGCTCGAGTTCTGCGACCATGTCGTCCTCAACGTCCGCTCGGACAATCCGCCGGCACTCAACGCCTACCGGCGGCTCGGGTACTCCGAGCACGTTCGATTCGAGGAACGGCTCGCGCACCGGATCGGCTCGCTCTGGGCCGACATCGCGTCCGCGCTTCGACGGTTCGCCCGAAACAGGGAGTCCCAACGCCGATGACCGTGACTCGCAGCGCACCCGGGGAAGCGCCCGGCCATGACGTCACCGATCTTGCGCTCGCTTCGGAGGGCGTCCGCCGCGTTGAGTGGGCCGAGCGCGAGATGCCGGTCCTGCGCCTCATCCGCGAGCGCTTCGCCGCCGAGCGCCCGCTGGCCGGGCTGCGCATCGGCGCCTGCCTCCACGTCACCACCGAGACCGCGAACCTCATGCGCACGCTCGAGGCCGGCGGCGCGCGGGTCGCACTCGCGGCGTCGAACCCGCTGTCGACCCAGGACGACGTCGCCGCGGCGCTCGTCTCCGAATACGGCATCCCGGTTCACGCCCGGCGCGGCGAGGATCGCGACACCTACTACCGCCACCTGTCGTCCGTGGCCGACACCCACCCCACGTTGACGAGGGACGACGGCTGCGACCTCGTGTCGCTGCTCCACCAGGATCGTCCGGACCAGATCGGCGAAGTCATCGCGGGCACCGAGGAGACGACGACTGGGGTCATCCGCCTGCGGGCAATGGCAGCGGACAGCGCGCTTGGCTATCCCGTGATCGCGGTCAACGAGGCGATGACCAAGCACCTGTTCGACAACCGCTACGGCACGGGCCAGTCGACGCTTGACGGAATCCTCCGCGCGACCAATCTGCTCATCGCGGGGCGGAATGTCGTCGTCGCGGGGTACGGCTGGGTCGGTCGAGGGATCGCATCGCGGATGCACGGCCACGGCGGCCACGTGACGATCGTCGAGATCGACCCGATACGCGCCCTCGAGGCGATCATGGACGGCTACCAGGTCATGACCGCGGCGAACGCGGCGGCATGGGGCGACCTGTTCATCACTGCCACGGGCAACGTCAACGTCTTCCGTCGGGAGCACTTCGAGGCGATGCACGACGGCGCGGTCATGGCCAACTCGGGTCATTTCGATGCCGAGCTGGACCTCGCGTCGCTCCGGCAGATGGCCGAGGGTCACGTCCGCGAGGTCCGCGAGAACGTCCAGGAGTTCGACATCGGCGGCAAGCGCCTGCACCTCATTGCCGAGGGCCGGCTCGTAAATCTTAGTGCCGCCGAAGGCCATCCTGCCGCCGTCATGGACATGAGCTTCGCCAACCAGGCCCTCGCGGCCGAGTACGTCGTCAAGCACCACGCCGAGCTCGACAATCGTGTCTACGGCGTGCCGCCCGCGATCGATTCCGAGGTCGCGCGGCTCAAGCTCGCCGCCTTCGGGATCGAGCTCGACGCCATGACGGCCGAGCAGGCCGAGTACGTCACGGCCTGGAAGCAGGGCACCTGACACCGATCGATCGACCGAAGGGCGCTACCGCCGAGGTGGGCCGCAGCGAACGACCCGCCGGCGATCCACCCGCTAGATGGAGGCGATCCACCCGCCAGATGGAGGAGCGCATGACCTCGAGGCCTGTCGTCGCCGCGCCGTTCGGGTCGTGGGCGTCGCCGTTCAAGATCGAGCGGCTCACCGACCGAGTGGTCTTCCTGACGGAGCCGCATGGCAGGGACGGCGTGCGCTGGTGGCTCGAGGGCCGTCCGGACGAGGGCGGGCGCCAGGTCCTGGTTCGACGCGAGATGGACGGCACGCTGACCCGAATGACACCGGTGGGGTTCAACGCCCGCTCGCGCGTCCACGAGTACGGCGGCGCCGCGTCCCTGATCTCGGCCGATCTCGTGGTCGTCTCGGACTTCGCGACGGGGCGACTGAACCGCGTCGTGGCCCCGGAAAAGGTCGAGCCCATCACGCCGGAGCGTGGCTGGCGGTACTCGGACGTCATCCACGACGCCGCCCGGAACCGGCTTATTGCCATCCGCGAGGATCACGAGGACCAGACGGTCGCCAGCCACGGCGAATGGATCAACGACCTGGTGGCGATCGATCTCGCGAGCGGTGACGTGTCGGTCATGGCCGCCGGCTCGGACTTCTACGCGGCGCCGCGGCTTTCGCCGGACGGCTCAAATCTCGCCTGGCTCGAGTGGCACCACCCGAACATGCCCTGGGACGGCACGGAGCTGAAGCTGGCCTCGGTCGGTGCCGACGGCTCGCTGGGCGAGGCCCGGATCGTTGCCGGCAACGCGACCGACTGGATCAGCCAGCCGCGCTGGTCGCCCGAAGGCGTGCTCCACTTCGCCGCAGAGCCAGATGGCTGGATGAACCTGTTTCGGTCTGTCGACGGACGGATCGAGACGATCACCGACCTGCAGGCCGACCTTGCCGGGCCGGAGTGGCAGTTCGGTTACTCCACGTACGAGTTCATCGGCGACGGCGACATCCTCGCGATCGCCCGCTCGTTGGGCCGCGACCAGCTGATCAAGATCGACCATGAGCGCTCCATCGAGCAGATCGAGCTGCCCTACACCGAGATGTCTGGGCTCACCGTGGACGGCGATCGGGTGCTCCTCCGGGCCGCGGCGCCGGACAAGCCGGCGTCGATCGTCGAGCTCGACGCCGACGGCGAGGTCATGGTCCTGCGGCGCGCCAATCCGACCCAACCCGAGCTCGAGGACGTTTCGATCCCGCAGCACATCGAGTTCCCGACCACCGGCGATCGGACGGCATTCGGCAACTTCTACCCGCCGACCAATCGATCGTTCGTCGGGCCCGACGGCGCGCTGCCGCCGCTCATCGTGACCAGCCACGGCGGCCCGACGGCCTCGGCGTTCTCCGGCTTCGCGACGGGCCTCCAGCTGTTCGCCAGCCGCGGCTACGCCGTGCTCGACGTCGACTACGGCGGCTCGACGGGCTACGGCAAGGCCTACCGCAAGCGGCTCGAGGGCCAGTGGGGCGTCGTCGACGTCGACGACTGCGTCGCGGGCGCGCGCTTCCTCGCGGAGCAGGGGCTGGTCGATGGCGAGCGGCTCGCGATCCGCGGCGCCAGCGCGAGTGGCTTCACGACCCTGGCGGCGCTCGCGTTTCGGGAGGACTTCGACGCCGGTTGCACGTATTTCGGGATCGGCGACCTGCGGGCGTTCGTGAAGGACACCCACAAGTTCGAGTCGCGCTACCTGGAGCGCCTCGTCGGGCCGTGGCCCGAGGCGCAGCAGGTCTACATCGATCGATCACCGAGCCTGCACGCGGAGAACATCACCTCGCCGGTGCTCGTGCAGCAGGGCGCCGACGACAAGATCGTGCCCAAGTCCGAAGGCGAGCGGATTGTCGACGCGCTCTTCGAGCGGCGCGTCCCGCATGCCTACCTGCTCTACCCCGGCGAAGACCACGGTTTTCGCGGCCACGACGCGATCGTCCGCTCGTTCGGCGCGGAGCTCTCGTTCTACGCTCAGGTCTTCGGCTTTGAGCCAGCTGACGACATCGAGCCCCTGGAGATCCAGTTCCTCGGCGAATCTCGCTCGCGTGCCTCCGCCGCCGCCAATGCCGCGCCCGAGGCCGAGGAGCAGCGCTCCTAGGCTCGCGGGGATGCGGCGAGCGCGGTGGTTCGTCCTGCCGGCCCTGGTCGCGGTGCTGCTTGCCTGTAGTGGCGGCACGGGACCGCCGACCTTTGCAACGACCTTTCCCGCTCATCCCGGCGACACGCAGGCCAATGCACTGCCTGCCTCGCTGGTCGACCAGACCGGCCTCGTGACGGGCATCGTGTGGGCGACCGGGGGCGGAGGAGGGGGACCGTGAGCGGCCTGTCCCGAGCCTGAGCCACGGGATCGACCTAGGCAGCGTCACCGTGACCGTCGAGTACCCGTAGCTAGAACTCGGCTTTGAGCGTCAGGATGCGGGCGTAGGAGGCTTCGAGCGTCGAGCGGGGGATCGTGCCGTCGCGAGCCCTGGCGAGCAGTACGTAGTAGGCCGCCTTCGTTGATGCCTCGGAGCCGGTGATCAAGATCATGTCCGTCCCAGCCCTGACTGCCCGAACCGCGAGCGAGGAGGCGGCGACGTCGCGGGCCTTCGCAGTCCCGGTCAGCGAATCGGTGATCGTCACGCCGGTGAACCCCAGCGTGCCGCGCAGCAGCGTCTGCGCGATCGCCCTCGACCAGCCGGCCGCATTGGCCGGGTCGTATGCCGTGTAGGTCGCGTTCGACAGCATGATCATCGGGACGTGATGGCTGATCGCGAGGCGATATGGCTGAAGGCCTCCGGCGAGGCCGGTCTTCGAGGCGGTGATGACGACGACATGGGAGTCGGTGTTGAGCGCGGCCCGCCCGATGCCCGGAAAGTGCTTGAGCGCAGGCTCGACGCCTCGAGCGTCGAGGCCGCGCGCGAAGGCATCCGAGAGCGTCGAGGTCAGGCTGGCGCTGAACGACCAGGTTCGCTTCTGCAGGTATATGAACGAAGCGGTTGACGACGGCACGTCGGCGACCGGCGCGAGGTCGCTGTTGATGCCGAGACTCCGAAGGGCGGCCCCTGTCTTCGCGCCCTGGTCATAGGCGGTCGACGCGAGCCCGATCCGGCCCATCTGCGGCACCGTCAGTGTCGGCGGCGCCCACGGGATCCGCTTCACGGTCCCGCCCTCCTGGTCCGTGGCGATCAGGAGCGGGGGTTGGCCTCCGGCGACCGCGGCGCCGCGAAGCTTCGCCGTCAGGGCGACGAGCGCGGTTCGCGTGGTGATGTTCGAGCCAAAGAGGATCACGCCACCGACCTCGCCGCGCCGGATGCGATCGAGCAGGTCCGCGCTCGGCGTCGTGCCGCTCATGCTCACGACGAGCTTCTGCCCGACCAGCTGCGCCAGGGTATGCACGGCCGCGGCTGGTGTTACCGAGGGCCTTGGCGTGGTCGTCGGCGGCGCGGTGGACTTCGGAGTCGGCGCCACCCTCGGGTCGCGATTCGGCGAAGCCGTCGGTTCGATTGTCGGTTCGGCCGGCGATTCGCTGGGCGAAGCCGTCGCGACCGCGACGGGCGACGCCGCCACCTCGATCGGCCCGGTCGCTTCCCCGGGCGCGATGCCGCTGCAGCCGGCGATGGCAAGAGAAACGCACAGGACGACCGCAAGCCTCTTCATGCCCAATAGATGCCGCCGGGGCGCTATTTCGCAACCGCGCGCCAGTCAGCGTCATCTCACGCGAGTAGATCCCGGAGCGTTGACAGCCCTCGATGGACGTCCTCGAAGGAAGTCGTGAGGGGCGAGAGGCCGATGCGGATCGATTCGGGGGCGCGGAAGTCGACAATGACGTTCCGGGCGATGAGGGCGGCGGTCAGGCGTTCCGCGTCGGGGTGGCGAATCGAGATGTGGGCGGCGCGCCGGGTTGAGTCGCGTGGCGAGCCGAGCGAGCTGCCGAGGGGCGCCAGCCAGGCCTCGAGCAGCGAGATCGCGTACTCCCCAAGGGCGATGCCCTTGGCGCGGATCCGTTCGATGCCTGCTTCGGCGACAGCCCCGATCCCAGCCTCGGCGGCCACGAGGCCAAAGACGCCCGGCGTCCCCACGAGCCAGCCGCCGATGCCGGATTGTCGTTCGAACTTCGGCCCCATCTCGAACTGCTCGCGCTGGGCGAACCAGCCCTGGATCGGCGGCTGAAGCGCGTCCTGGAGCTCGTGGCGGACGTACAGGAACGCCGGCGCGCCGGGGCCGCCGTTCAGGTACTTGTAGGTGCAGCCGACCGCGAGGTCGACGCCGTTCGCCTCGAGGTCGACCGGAATCGAGCCGGCCGCGTGCGACAGGTCCCAGAGGACGAGCGCGCCAGCCTCCCGAGCCGCGTCGGTGACCGCCTTGATGTCGACGATCGCTGCCGATCGGTAGTTGACCGCCGACAGGATCACCAGCGACACGCGCGAGTCCACGGTCGCGACGATCTGGTCGGTCGCGAGGCCCTCGATCGGGTCACCATCGAGCCAGCAGGTCTCGAGGTCTCGCTCCCGTGCCAGCCCCTCGACGATGTAGCGATCCGTCGGGAACTCCGAACGCTCGATGACGACTGTGCGGCGCCCGGGTCGAGCGTTCAGCGCGGCGACCGCGAGCCGGTAGAGATTGACCGTCGTCGAATCGGTGACCGCCACCTCGCCGGGCCGCGCACCGAGGACGCCGCTCGCAAGCAGGTCGCCGACGCGCAGCGGGAGCTCCATCCAGCTCTCGTCCCAGCCGCGGATCAATCGCGTCGACCATTGCTGACCGAGCCTGGCGATCCGGTCGAGCGCCGTTTTCGTCGGCCGTCCGAGCGAGTTGCCGTCGAGGTACACCAGTCGGGGCTCGGTCGGGGCGAATCGGTCGCGGAACGCAGCCAACGGGTCGGCTGCGGCGAGCGTGGTTGGGTCGAGCGCGGTCAGGTCGAGCGCGTCGGGGTCGATCGCTCGGCTCGGATCGACCGTGGCGTCCATCGCCGCGAGGATAGTCCGGACCCGACCGCCGATCATGCCAGCGAAGGTGTCAGTGGCCCGGTGGTAATCTCCCGCCGAGCCAGCAGAGGTTTTCTTGACCAGCATCGTCGACGCCCCGGAGTACCTGTTCACGTCGGAATCGGTGACCGAGGGCCATCCGGACAAGCTCTGCGACCAGGTCAGCGACGCGATCCTCGACGCGATCATCCGCGAAGACCCGCAGGCCCGAGTCGCCTGCGAGACGGCCACCACCACCGGCCTCGTCATCGTCCTGGGTGAGATCACGACGAAGACCTATGTCGACTTCCAGCAGGTCGTGCGCGACACGGTTCGCGACATCGGCTACACGCGCGGCGACTACGGCTTCGACTACGAGACCTGCGGCACGCTGATCTCGATCAAGGAACAGTCGCCGGACATCAAGCAGGGCGTCGACGCGGCGCTCGAGGTCCGCGGCGAGGCGGTCGACGCCGGCGAGCTCGGCGCCGGCGACCAGGGAATGATGTTCGGCTACGCCTGCCGCGAGACGCCGGAGCTGATGCCGCTGCCGATCGCGCTCGCGCATCGGATGGCCCGGCGCCTCGCCGAGGCGCGCAAGTCCGGCCAGCTGCCGTACCTCCGGCCGGACGGCAAGACCCAGGTCACCGTCGAGTATTCGCGTGGCGTCCCGGTTCGCGTTCGAACGGTGGTCGTCGCAGCGCAGCACGACCCCGACGTCCGGATCGACCGACTGCAGGACGACCTCACTGAGGCCGTGATCCTTCCCGCGATCCCGCGCGAGCTGCGCGACACCGATCCGGTCATGCACGTCAACCCGACCGGCCGGTTCGTCGTCGGCGGCCCGATGGGCGACGCCGGCCTGACCGGCCGCAAGATCATCGTCGACTCATACGGCGGCATGGCCCGCCACGGTGGCGGCGCATTCTCCGGCAAGGACCCGACGAAGGTCGACCGATCGGGTGCGTATGCGGCGCGCTGGGTTGCCAAGAACGTCGTCGCGGCGGGTCTCGCCGACCGCTTCGAGATCGAGGTCGCGTATGGCATCGGGATCGCGCATCCGCTATCGCTCTCGATCGAGACGTTCGGTTCGGGGAAGGTGCCCGACGAGCAGATCCTGGCCCTGATCGAGCAGCACTTCGACTTGCGGCCCGCCTCGATCATCGCGGCCCTCGACTTGCGCCGGCCGATCTATCGCCAGACCGCGGCGTACGGCCACTTCGGCCGGCTGGACCTCGACCTACCCTGGGAGCGGACCGACAAGGCCGAATTGCTGGCGAGCGAGGCCGGCCTGCAGGTGCCCGCGGCCTAGCCGCCGATCTCCTCCGCAAGCGCGAGCATTGCCTGGAGCGTCCGCGCGGCGATGCCGTCCTCCCAGGCCACCGGCCAGGTCGAGAGTTTCGTGATCACCACCTGCGCCGGTCCGTGCACGAAGACCGTCTGTCCGTTGATGCCCGAGCCGCGGTAGATCGGCGCCGCTGGATCGAGGACCCAGAACTGGTTGCGGTAGTACGAGCCAAGCCCGCGCGGCTCCGCTTCGGTTGCTCTGTAGGCCTCCACCGAATCGGCATCTGGGGTAAGCGTGTCGCGGAGCCACGCGGCCGGGATGACCTCGCTCGAGCCACGACGCCCGTCGTTCGCAAGGAGCTCGCCGAACCGGGCGAGATCGCGGAGGGTCGTGCACACGCCTCCGTCGGCCATCGCATTGCCGTGGGCGTCGACCGTGACCTCCGCGTCGAACTCGGCGCCCATCGGGCGCCAAAGGTGTTCCGACATGAGGTCGGGCAGGCGAGCGCCGGCGGCACGCTCCATCACCCAGGCCAGCAGATCGCTCAAGATCGATCGGTAGTCGAATGGGCCTCCGTGCGGCCCCTTGTTCGCGAGCGTCGGGTAGTACGCCGTGATGTCGGCCGGCAGCTCGGCGTGGGTGCGCGGCCGCCACTGGTAGATCTGCTCATAGACGCGGACGTCGGCCTCGAGATCGTCGTAGTCCTCGTTGAACCGGGTGCCGGCACGCATGTCGAGGAGGTGCCGGACCGTGCAGCCGTCCCATGAGGTGCCGGCCAGCTCCGGAAGGTGGTCCGTGACGAGATCTGGGGGCGCGAGCAGACCCCCATCCACGAGCACGCCGCAGACCGCGGACGTCAGCGATTTCGAGACCGACATCAGCAGGTGGGTCGTGTCGGGCGCCATCCCGTTCAGGTAGCGCTCGGTGATGACGCGACCGCCGTGGAGGACGAGGAATCCGTCCGTGTAGGTCTCGGTCAGGAAAGTTTCGAGGTCGACCGTTCGAGAATCGAACGGGAGTCGGACGGCCCCGAGATCGCGCTCGGCTCGAGGCAACGCCCAAGCGGGCCCCTCGCCGCGGTGGATGCGCGCCGTCGGGATCAAGTCGCGAATGTGCTGGAAGCCCCAGCGGTTGAACGGCGGATCCTGCCAGTTGTCGAGCGTCACGAGCCGCTCCGCGGGGATCGGCGGCGCTCCGGCCATGAGGCCGAGCTCGCGCGTCCCGCCCCGGGTCACCGCAGGCCTCCATCGATGACTGGCTCGAGGCCGGCGGCCGGCTGGGCCGCGGCGATCCGCGACGAGCGGCGGTACACGAGACCTGCGACCAATAGCAGCGACGCCGTGACCGTCAGGACCATCGCCGCGATCGCGTTGATCTCGGGCGTGATCCCGCGGCGGATGGAGCTGAAGACGTACATCGGCAGCGTCGGTTTGCCAGGCCCGGCCACGAACGAGGCGATCACGTAATCGTCGAAGCTGAACGTGAAGGCCAGCAGGGCGCCCGCCACGATCGCGGGTCGAAGTTGCGGCAGCGTCACCTGGAAGAACGTCCTGACCGGAGTCGCAAACAGGTCGTAGGAGGCCTCCGTGAGGCTCCGGTCCATGCCCGCCATTCGGGTCCGGACGAGGACGATCACAATCGCCATCGTGAAGAGCACATGGGCGGCGATGATCGTGTGCAGGCCCGTCCCGATCGTCGGCGGATCCGGCAGCCCGACGGCCGACCAGAGGGCCGCCAGCTGCGGGTTCAGCCAGGCGAACGTGTTGACGAAGAAGATCAGCGTCGCGATGCCGATGACGATGCCGGGGATGATGATCGCGACGTAGGTGATCGCCTCGAAGACCGCCCGCACCCTTCGCGGGACGCGTTGCAGGGCCAGCGCTGCGAGCGTGCCAAGCGTCGTCGCGATCAGCGCCGTCCAGGTCCCGACGATCACGCTGTTCCCCAGGGCACCCATGGCGAACGAGTCGTTGACCGCGCGCTCGTACCAGCGCAGCGACAACCCCCGCAGCTCCCCCGTCCGATCGCCGGCGTTGAAGCTGAACAGCACGACGAGGCCGATCGGGACATACAGGAACAGATACAGCGCGATCGCGTGCGCCCCGAAGGCCCGGTCGACCCACGGGCCGGCTCGATCGATCGAGGCCCGCGACGGCGGGGCGGATCCCGTGGTCACAGCAGCGAGACCTCGCGGGTCCGGCCGGCTCTCGATCCCACCCGGAGGTAGATCGTCACCGCGATGAGGATGACCGCGATGAGAACGATGGCCGCCGCAGATCCGAACGGCCAGTTCCGGGACTGGAGGAACAGGTCCACCAGCGCATTCCCGATGAAGAAGACCTTCCCGCCGCCGAGGA
Source organism: Candidatus Limnocylindrales bacterium (assembly GCA_038322255.1). Classification (GTDB taxonomy): domain Bacteria; phylum Chloroflexota; class Limnocylindria; order Limnocylindrales; family CSP1-4; genus UBA5189. The sequence continues at coordinate 23,884 of JBBQFS010000010.1, forward strand.
GCGCCGGGATGATGTACTCACCCATGATCGGGATGAAGACCAGGATGACCCCGCTCAGGAGTCCGGCCGAGCTGAGCGGCAGCGTCACCTGGCGAAACGTCGCCCAGCGTCCCGCGCCGAGGTCCTTGGACGCCTCGAGGAGGCGCTTGTCGAGCCGCTCCAGGCTGACGTAGAGCGGGAACACCATCAGCGGCAGGTAGTTGTAGACGATGCCGAGCATCACGGCGAACGGCGTGTTGAGAAGCACGACGTGCCCGAAGCCGAGGCGCTCCAGCCAGGCTGGGATGCCGTTGTTGCCGAGGATCGTGAGCCACGCGTAGGTCCGGATCAGGAAGCTGGTCCAGAACGGCACCACGACGAGCACCAGGAGCAGGGTCCGCCGCGGCCCCGCCCGGGTGGCCAGGTAGTAGGCCAGTGGGAAGCCGATCAGGAGACAGAGGGCCGTCCCGCCGGTGGCCATCCACAGCGCGTTGATGAACGCCGCCGATCGTGTCGGGAGTTCGGCGTAGTTGGCGAACGTGAAGTCAGGCCGATAGCCGCCCTCGGGCGCGCGACCGCCGAAGCTGAAGACCATCAGGATGACAAGCGGGACGAGCAGCAGGAGCGCGTACCAGGTCGCCGCGGGCATGAGCAACAGGACGGTGGCGGCAGTCGACCGCCACCGTCCCGCTACTGATCGGGTCATTGCCGAACGCTCGGCCGCTCGTGGTCAGGCAGACTTCACGTGCGCCCAGAGGTCGGCACGAGCCTTGTTGGTCAGGAGCTCGGCGGTACCGAACTCGAGCTTGGTGAGCTGCGCCTGGTCGGGGTACGTGATCTTGTTCGCCCGCATGTCGTCCGATTCCAGGGCGATGCCCGCGGTGTCCACGAGGGGTGCCTTGTGGAACGACGCATCGAACGCCTGGACCTTCGGGACCGCCATGAAGTCGAGGAATGCGTACGCCGCCTCGCGGTGCGCCGTGCCCTTGACGACGGCGTAGAAGTCAGACCAGATCTCGCCGCCGTCGGCGGCGATGACGTACTCGATGTCGGGGATGTCGGCGTGCATCTGGGCGCCGTCGTTCGTCCAGGTCATGCTGACCCAGGCATCCTCGGCCCGCATCGGTGGCTGGTAGTCGCTGGTGATGGCGAAGAGGTGGGGCTTGACGGCGGTCAGCAGCTGGTCGGCCTTGGCGAGCTCTGCCTCGGCGACCGAGTTGAACGAGTAGCCCAGCGCGACGAGCGCGCTGCCGATCGAGGTCAGCTGGTAGTCGTGGATGATCGTCTTACCCGTGTTGTCCGTCTGGGCGCGGTCGAAGAATTCTTTCCACGTCGTGATCGGCTTCGTCACGTGCTTTTTGTTGTACGTGAAGCCTGTGGTGCCCCAGTCCTTGTTGAACCCGTACAGCTTCTTGGAGCCCTGGGGGTACTCGGCATTCGCCAGCAGGCGCTGGTCGTAGCGGGTGGTGTCGAGGTGCGGCAGCTTGGCCATCTCGAGCGGCTCGAGGAGGCTCTTCGCGCCGTACGTCTCGAACGTGTAGTTGGTCGGGACGAGCACGTCCCAGCCGGTCCCGCCGATGAGCAGCTTGGCCAGCATCTCCTCGTTCGATCCCAGCGGGTTGAGCTCGACCTTGACGCCCGTCAGCTGGGTGAAGATCTCGATGGTCCGGGGGTTGTGGTAGTTCGGCCAGGTCGTGATGTAGAGCGTGTCGCCCAGCGCCGCCCCTGCCGCCGGCGACCAGTCGGCCGCGGTCGGCTCGCTGGCGCCCGCGTTTGCCGTGGCTCCCGTCGTCGCGCCGGGGGAGCCGGCCCCCGGGGTCGCCGGGGTGTTGGTGCCCGCGGGCGTGACCGCGCTCGGCTTGGCGCTGGCCCCGGGCGTGCATGCGGCAAGGATGGCTGCAGCGATGCCAAGGCCCGAGGCCTTGAGGAACGCCCGCCGGTCGATCCGGCCACGCTGGAAGTCGTCGTAGAGCTTCTGGAACTGCCTGTCTTCCATGTCCCCTCCATGCCGCCGGAATCCCCGGCGCTGCGCGATGCCCTTCGAACGTCGAGAGCTATGCCGCCCGGCTGCCTCCTTCGCCCTTTTCCTAGGCCACGAGCACGAGATTGGCCTCGTCCGGCCAGCGGACCGTCACCGCTTCGCCCGGACCGACGCCCGCACTCGCACGACCGTGGTGGAACTGTCTCGCGATCAGCTGTCCGAGATCCGTTTCGACGCGGTATTCGGTCTGGTCGCCCAGGTACGTGCCCTGCCCGACGCGGCCGGAAATCTCGGTCCAGCCTCGGCCGCGCGCGGAGTCCTGATGGGCCAGCTCGAGCCGCTCGGGTCGGACCGCGACGACGACCCGGTCGCCGATCCCGGGCGTCACCGTGGGATCGGTCAGGTGCCCGTTCATGACCAGCCCCGCCTCGGTCTCGACGGTCGCGGTCCGGACGGCAGGATCCACCTCGACGAGGCGACCCCCGATCGAGTTCGATTGGCCGATGAAGGCCGCCACGAAGCGGTTGACCGGTCGCTCGTAGAGCTCCTCCGGGGAGCCTTGCTGCTGCACTCGGCCATCGCGCATGACGACGATGACGTCGCTCATCGTCATGGCTTCTTCCTGGTCGTGGGTGACGTAGACGAACGTGATCCCGACCTCCTGCTGGAGGCCCTTGAGCTCGTGCTGCATCTCCTTTCGGAGCTTCAGGTCGAGTGCGCCGAGGGGCTCGTCGAGGAGGAGCACGGTCGGCCGGTTCACCAGCGCCCGGGCCAGGGCCACGCGCTGCTGCTGGCCGCCGGACAGCTCCCAGGTCCGTCGCCGCTCGTAACCGGTCAGGCGCACGAGCTCCAGGGCCCGGCCGACCTGCCGCGCCTCCTCTGCCTTGGAGGTCCCGACCTGGCGCAGCCCATAACCCACATTCCGCGCGACGTCCATGTGCGGAAACAGCGCGTAGTGCTGGAAGACCGTGTTGACGTGCCGGTGATATGGCGGGACGCCCGCGACGGGCACGCCGGCGATCAGAATCTCGCCCTCGGTCGGTTGCTCGAACCCCGCGATCATCCGCAGCGTGGTCGTTTTGCCACAACCACTCGGCCCCAGCAGGGAATAGAAGGCGCCGCGCGCGATCCCGAGGGTCACGTCGTCGACGGCGACCAGGGCGCCGAACCGCTTCGTGACATTGAGGAGGTCAACGTCGGCGCGAGCTGGGGCGGTCGCCGGGGGCACGGTCAGGAGGACCCCATTCGTTGTGCGGGGCGCGAGCGGGAATTGCTCGGGATGGTACGGGCTCGGTTCGGCCCGCGCAACAGATTCGCGGCGGCCTCGCCCACGCTCGGTGCGCCGTTCGTCTACCGCTGAAGCCGTCGCGCCGATAGGATTCGCCCCGATGTATGCAGTGATCATGGCCGGCGGCGGCGGAACGCGGCTCTGGCCGCTGAGCCGCCCCGAGACCCCGAAGCCCTTCCTGCCGCTGCTGGGAGAGCGGTCCCTGCTGCAGCGAACCGTCGACCGCATCGTCGGGCACCCGGAGCTGGGCCTGAAACCGGACGACGTCGCGGTGGTCACCGAGAAACGCTACGGGCCGATGGTCCGTGCGCAGCTGCCTGGGGTCCGCGTCATCCCGGAGCCGATCGGGCGCAATACCGCCGCGGCGATCGCGCTGGCTACCCTGCAGTTCCAGCGCGATCCGGCCGAGGTCATGCTCGTCCTGCCGGCCGATGCGTACATCGACCCCGAGCGCGACAGCGTGTATCGAGAGGTGCTCAAGGCCGCTGCCGGGATCGCAAGGGACGGCGCCTTCGGGGTCGAGGCTCCGCTCGTGACGCTCGGCGTCCAAACTCGGTATCCGGCGACGGAGTACGGCTACCTGATCCCGGACTACGATGCGGGGGCGACGATCGATGGGATCACGGCCTACCCGCTGCTCGGGTTCGAGGAGAAGCCTGACCGCGACCGAGCCGCACAGCTGTACTCGCAACTCGGCGTCGCCTGGAACGCGGGCATCTTTGTCTGGCAGCGCCAGGCAATTCGAGACGCGATCGATCGCTACACCGGGCTGATGACGATGATCGGCACGGTGGTGACCAGCGAGTCCGGGTTGAAGGCGGCATACGATCGCCTCAAGCCGATGTCCATCGACCGGGCGGTCATGGAAGGCGCCGCGAGCGACCGGCGGGTGGCGATGGGCTCCATGGACGTTGGCTGGAGCGATCTCGGGTCATGGACGCAACTCATCGCGGCGATCGGCGGCACGGGAGTGGGCCGGGTGATCCCACCGAACGAGCCGGTTCGGGCCGAGGAGGCGGACCTCGTCATCGAGCGGATCGCCGGGCGTCTCGCGGTGAGCGAGGGCCTGCGGGGTATCCTCGCCCAGAGCCCGGTGGCGCTCCTCGCGGGCGCCGCGCCCGCCCGTGGGCCGGTGGAGGCGCTCGTGAGCCGCGTTGCGGAATGGGAGGAACGCCAGTGACCGCCACGACCGAGACGGCGCCAAAGTCGCCGATCGTCTTCGGGACTGACGGCTGGCGTGCCCGCATCGCGGATGACTACACGTTCGAGAACGTCCGCCGCTGCGCGGACGGGGTCGCCCGCTACGTGGTTGGGCGAGGGGAGCAGGCCAAGGGCGTCGTCATCGCCTACGACAGGCGATTTGCGTCGGAGCATTTCGCCATCGCGGCGGCCGAGGTCCTCCTGGCCCACGATATCCCCGTGGCGTACGGGGTTCACGCGGTCCCGACCCAGATGAGCTCGTACGAGGTCCTCGAGCGAGGCGCGTCGGCCGGCGTCGTGATCACCGCCAGCCACAACCCGTGGACCGACAACGGCTTCAAGGTCAAGGCTCCGACGGGCTCGGCCGGCGGTCCGGACATGCTGGCGATCATCGAGGCCGCGATCGCCGAGGGCGCGCCGATCGAGCGGCGGCCGTTCGAGGATGCCGAAGCCGCAGGTCTCGTCGAGCGCTACGACCCGTACCCGGGCTACGAGCGGTATGTCCGCCGGACGGTCGATCTCGACGAGCTCAAGGCGGCGTCGATCGATGTCCTGGTGGAGCCGATGTGGGGCGCCGGCGCGGGCTGGCTGAGCCGGCTGCTCGGCGGCGGGCGGATCCGGATCAACGAGATCCATCAGGAGCGCAATCCCTACTTCGGGGGCGTCAACCCGGAGCCGATCCGGCCGAACATCGACGAGGCGCTCATCAAGATCGTGCGTGACGGCCACGAGCTGGGGCTCCTGCTCGATGGCGACGCGGACCGCGCCGGCGCGGCCGACGAGAAGGGCCAGTTCATCCACCAGCTCGAGGTCACGGGGCTGCTGATGTACTACCTCGCCGAGCATCGCGGCCTGCGGCAGCCGGTGGTGATCTCGGTGAACAACACGTCGATGGCGGCGCGGCTCGGGAAGCACTACGGCATCGAGGTGTACGAGAGCCCGGTCGGGTACAAGTACATCGGCCCGAAGATGATCGAGACGGGCGCGATGATGGGCGCCGAGGAATCCGGCGGCTACGGCTTCGGGATGCACCTCCCGGAGCGCGATGGCATCTACGCCGATCTTCTCTTGCTCGACCTCGTCCTCAAGGAGATGGCTCGCGGC
>JBBQFS010000011.1:0-29276 GCA_038322255.1 Candidatus Limnocylindrales bacterium
CTCGACAGTTACTCGCGCCGATCAGGAGTCTGAGCCGACCGGACCACGAAAGCTCGTGGAGTCGCTCCAGGCTCGCGCCTGGAAGCCCTCTTCGGCCTCTGCTGTGGGCGACCCCTCCGAATGCGCTGCGGGCGCTACTGCAGGACGCTACAGATGTCGAAGAACAACCTGGGATGGGGCCTCCGAACCGTAAAATGAGACCGACTCGATGAAGATGCCGCCTGGCACGCCATCCGCGAGAGGCTGCGGTCGCGGATGCACGGGCCGGGGCCGAGACGCCGGCGTCTGTTGCCTGCGTGAGCCTGCGTGAGGATGACGGGTGTCGTAACGATCGAGGATGTCGGCAACGCGATGACGGTACCCGTGCACAAGGGCGAGATCGCCGAGATGGCCGCCCGCGACGCATCGACACCGGTAAAGGCGGGCACGAACGAGGTGGCCGTTAGTGTCGAGGTGACCTACCGCATCGAATGATCTGTCCGGTCGCTACCACGACCACGCGCTACGCTGTCGGACGCTGGAGGGGCAGGGCGCTCGCCAAAGGTTTGGCGGCGGAGGAGCCTGGCTCCACGGCTGCTGAGAGAGGAACCCCGATGAAAGGAACGTGGCTTCGCGGACGGCTACCGGTCGCAGCCGTGGTCATGGCCCTGGTCGCCTCGGCTTGCGCGCCCGCTGCGAGCCAGAAGCCGGGCTCCCAGGCACCGGGCGGCACGCAGGCGCCGGTCTCGCAGGCGCCTAGCGGAACCCCCGCCGCGGGAGGTCCCAAGAAGGGCGGCTCCATCACTGTCGCGATCGAGGGTGAGCCGGCGTCCATGGACCCGGCCTTTGACTACGACTTCGTGTCGGGCCTGTCCGTCTCGAGCATCACCGAGGGGCTCCTGAAGTTCTGCGAGAACGACACAAAGCTCTGCCCGAACCTTGCCGAGTCCTACACCGTTGCCCCCGATGGCAAGACCTACACGATGAAGATCCGGCAGGGCGTGAAGTTCCACGACGGCACGACGATGACGGTCGACGACGTCGTGTTCAGCCTGAACCGGATCCGGAACACGAAGCTGGCCTCGTATGTCGGCTGGATGCTCGCCAACGTAGCCGACGTCAAGGCGCCCGACGCCAGCACCGTCGTGATCACCATGAGCCGGCCCGACGCCCTGCTCGAGTACGCCCTCGCCGCAACCTCGGCCCACGTCGTCAACAAGAAGTTCGTCGAGGCCAAGGGCGACAAGTACGGCACACCCGAGGTCGGCTCGATCGGCACCGGGCCGTTCAAGTTCGTCGAGTGGAAGAGCGGCGACCACCAGAAGATCGCCCGGTTCGACGACTACTGGGACAAGACGGCGGGCCCATACCTCGATGACATCACGATCAAGATCATCGCCGAGCCCTCCACCCGGGTAGCCGGCCTCCAGACCGGCGACATCGATTACATCATCAACAACATCCCCTCGGACCAGTACGCGACGGTCAGGGGCTTCGACAAGGTCGACCTGACCTTCACCGATTCGTACTACGGCGAATGGATCACCTTCAATACCCAGAGGGCGCCGTTCGACAACGTCAAGGTCCGACAGGCCATGAACTACGCCTTCAACAAGAAGGCCGTTCGCGAGCTCTTCTACGGCGCAGACGCCGAGCAGACGAAGATGACCCTCGTCAACCCGAGCCTGTGGTCGACCCTCGGCGACACGGCCCCGTGGCAGACCGCCTGGGACCAATTGCCCGCGTACGACTACGACGAGGCCAAGGCCCGACAGCTCCTCGACGAGTCGGGGGTCAAGGACCAGCTCAACGGCAAGGAGATCGCCTACTACGAATCGACGCCCTCGATCAAGGGCGCGGCCGAGGCGTTCATCGACGCCATGGGCAAGCTCGGCGTCACGATCAAGGCCCGCAAGGTCACGTACCAGGAGTCAGTCGCGCTCCAGTTCGGCAAGCACGATGACTATGACCTCATCGTCGCCAGCTGGGGCTCGGACTTCCCGGATCCGTCGGGCAACCTCCGGCCCAACTTCGCGTCCGAGAACAGCGTCTCGGGCGGGGCCAATGTCTCGAACTACAAGAACGCCCAGGTCGACGACCTGCTGGCCAGGCAGAACACACTGACCGACAAGGCCGAACGCGCGAAGCTCCTCATCGATGCCCAGAAGCTCATCGCCGACGACGCACCCATCATCGTCACCGCATATCCGGGTTGGCCGCTCGCGGTCAACAAGCGCCTTGCCGGCGCCTCGGCGGCATCGCTCTGGTACTGGGGCTCGCTGTTCAAGGACATCTACGTCAAGTAGCGCCTGCGGCCCGACCTGATCGGGTCCACGCGAGAACGGGGCGGCGGATCCTCGACCGCCCGCTGAGGGAGGGCCGGAGATCTTCGCGTACGCGCTGCGGCGCCTGATCGCGATGATCCCGGTCCTGCTCTTCGTGTCGTTCGTCACGTTCGGGCTCGTCCGGCTGGCGCCGGGCGATCCGGTCCTGATCGTCCTGGGTGGCCGCCGGGTCGACCCCGCGACCGCCGACGCGCTCCGGCAGCAGTTCGGCCTCGTCGGCGACCCATTCAGCCAGTACGTGGCGTGGCTCGGCCGGGCGCTCCGGGGTGACCTCGGCGACAGCTATCGGCTGCGCCAGGACGTGCTCGGGCTGATTACCGAGCGCCTGCCGCTCACGCTCGAGCTGATCGTTCTCGCGATGCTGATCGCGGTGGCCGTCGCGATCCCGCTGGGGGTCGTTCAAGCGCACCGCCGAGACAGCCCGATCGACTACGGGGGCAGCCTGCTCGCGCTGATCGGGCTGAGCTCGCCGGTGTACTTCACCGCCATCGTCGGCGTGCTGGTCTTCGCGGTCTGGCTCGACTGGCTGCCGCCGTTCGGCGCGGGCGAGGGATTCCTGGACCAGCTCCACCACCTGATCCTTCCCTCGGTCGCGCTGGCGCTTGGCACCGTCGCCCTGACGTCGCGGATGACGCGCTCGGCGATGATCGAGGCTCTCAGTTCGGACTACATCGAGGCGGCGCGGGCGAAGGGCCTCCCGGAGCGCTCGATCCTTCTCAAGCATGCACTGCGGAATGCGCTCATCCCGGTCTTGACGGTGACCTCGCTCCAGGTCGGGTTCCTGCTGGTTGGCAGCGTGCTCGTCGAGACGACGCTGGGCCTGGGTGGTCTCGGAAGCCTCATCACCGACGCCATCCAGAACCGCGACTACCCGGTCATCCAGGCTTCCGTGCTGCTGCTGTCCGTCGCGTTCAGCCTGCTCAACCTGCTGACGGACCTGCTCTACGCCGTCATCGACCCCCGGATTCGCTACGGATGAGGGGCTACGCCGCCTTGTGGCGCCCGCGGGCCGGGCTGATCGCCGTCCGGCGGTCGTCGCTGGCCCGAAACCGCGCCGCCGTCGTCGGCTTGCTGATCCTCCTGCCAATCCTGCTTGCCACAGCAGCCCCCTGGTTGCTGACGAGCCAGCTGCCGAACGCCCAGGACCTGTCCACCTCCCTGCAGCTGCCCGGTGTTGAGCACCTGCTGGGGACGGACAAGCTGGGCCGTGATGTGTGGACGAGGCTGCTGTACGGCGCACAGCCGACCCTGCTCGGGGCGCTCGTCGTGATCATGATCAGCGGGGCCATCGGCATCCCGCTCGGCCTTGTCGCCGGCTACTACGGCGGCCGGGTCGACGCCGCGATCATGCGGGTGCTCGACGCCCTGCTGGCATTTCCGGCCCTGCTCCTCGCGATCCTCGTCGTCGCGACCTTCGGGCGCGGGCTGGGGACGGTGGTCATCGCGCTCGGCGTGATCTACGTGCCGGCGATGGCCCGGCTGGTACGTAGCGTGACGCTGGTCCAGCGCTCGCTGTCCTACGTCGACGCTGCTCGGGTCCTGGGCTTCTCCGACCTCCGGGTCATCTTCCGGCACATCCTGCCCAATCTCGTCGCGGCCGTGGTCGTGCAGTCGACGATCGACCTGGCATACGCGATCCTCGACATCGCGGCGTTGAGCTTCCTTGGCCTCGGCCAGCAGCCGCCCGATCCCGACTGGGGCTCGATGCTCTCGGACGGACGGGCGTATCTGCTCCAGAACCCATGGCCGGCCGTGAGCGCTGGGATCGCGATCATGCTCGCCGTCGTGAGCTTCAACCTCGTCGGTGATGGCCTGCGCGCGCAGCTCGACCCGCGCGAACGGGAGCGCTGAGGTGGCCGATGCGCCAGTCGAGACTCCGACCGTTGGCGGCGACCTCGCGTCGCCCCGCCCCGGCCGGCGTAGTCGCGGGCAAGCCGTCGTTCCAGGGCAGCCGCTCCTCGAGATCCGGCGCCTTGATGTGGAGTTTCGGACGACCGCGGGCCCGGTCCACGCCGTGAACGGGGTCGACCTCGACGTTCGGGCCGGTGAGATCGTGGGCCTCGTGGGCGAGTCCGGCTCGGGCAAGAGCGTGATGAGCCGAGCCGTCATGGGCCTCCTGCCGCGGCGGACGACGACCATCCGGGGCAGCATCCGCCTGGGCGGCGACGAGCTCGTCGGCCTCGGGGAGCGCGCCTACCGACATGTCCGTGGCGAGCGTGTCGCGATGGTCTTCCAGGATCCGATGACCGCGCTCGATCCGCTGTATCCCGCGGGCGAGCAGGTCGCCGAGGCTCTTCGATTCCACTTCCGCCTCAGCCGGCGAGCGGCGCGGGTCCGAGTCCGGGAGCTGTTCGGCCAGGTCGGCCTCGACGCGGACGCGGTGCTCGACTCCCACCCTCATCAGCTTTCCGGCGGGATGCGCCAGCGCGTCATGATCGCGATGGCCCTGGCCTGCGAGCCGGAGCTGCTGATCGCCGACGAGCCGACGACGGCGCTCGACGTGACGATCCAGGCCCAGATCCTGGACCTGCTCGGTCGCCTGGTGCGGGAGCGCGGGATGGCGCTGCTGCTCATCACCCACGACCTGGGCGTCATCCGTGCGCTGTGCGAGCGGGCCGCGGTCCTGTATGCCGGGCAGGTCGCCGAGTCCGCAACCGTTGGGTCGCTGTTCCTCGAGCCGCGGCACCCGTACACGAACGGCTTGGCCGCATCCATTCCGAGCATTGCTTCGCGCCGCAGGCGGCTGCCCCAGATCCCGGGGACGCCCCCGAATCCGGCCGCGATCCCGCCTGCATGCCCGTTCGCGCCGCGCTGCCCGATCGCGATCGAGATCTGTCGCCTCGAACGTCCGCCGCTCGAATCAGTGGGCATCGGGCACGTCGCCGCTTGCCACCGGAGCGGCGAGCTGGGCGCCGGCCTGCCACTGTCGTGGGAAGGGGGCCGCGCCTCGTGAACGTCGCGGTGGGCGGCGAGCCGCTGCTGGAAGTCCGGGACCTCAGCGTGACCTACCCGAGGCGGCGACGGTTGTTTGGCGGTGGTTCGAGCCGGCCCGACGTCGTCGCGGTAAAGAGCCTGAGCCTGCGCATCGCCCGTGGCGAGACGGTCGCCCTCGTTGGTGAATCGGGCTCCGGCAAGAGCAGCGCCGCGCGGGCGATCATCAGACTCCTCCAACCATCGGGCGGCAGCGTGACCTTCGACCGCCTCGACGTCGCCACCGCGACCCGATCGGAGCTTCGGCGCTATCGCGAGCGGGTCCAACTCGTATTCCAGGACCCGTACGCCAGCCTCAACCCCCGGATCGCCGTGGGAGCGGCGATCGAGGAGGTGCTCGCGGTCCATCGGGTCCTGCCGACGCAGGCTGCGCGACGGCAGCGCGTGCTGGAGCTGCTGTCCGACGTCGGGCTCGGTGTCGAGCACGCGACGCGCTACCCGCACGAACTCTCCGGGGGCCAGCGGCAGCGCGTCGGGATCGCACGGGCCCTCGCCGTCGGTCCTGAGCTGCTGCTCCTCGATGAGCCGGTGAGCTCCCTCGACGTCTCGGTCCAGGCGCAGATCATCAACCTCCTCGAGGACCTCCAGGAGGAGCACGGGCTCGGCTACCTGTTCATCGCCCACGACCTGGCGGTCGTCCATCACATCGCAGACCGGGTGGCCGTGATGTACCTCGGCGAGATCGTCGAGGAAGGCCTCGTCGACGACCTGTTCGCAAACCCCCGCCACCCATACACTCGCGCGCTGCTCGCGTCGATCCCGGGGGGGCCGGCCGGCGGGGAGCGGGCCCGGGGAGAGCTCCGGCAGGAGCTCGCACTGGGGCCTGGATGCCCCTTCCGCAACCGCTGCCCCCATCGACATGATCGCTGCGAGACGACGCCGCCCTACGTCGAGATTGGTCCCGGGCGCCGAAGTCGCTGTTGGCTTGAAGTAGAGGAGTCGGCATGAGCGCGTCGCCGTTCCACATCGGGCGCGAACAATTCCACCTGGCCTGGGACGCCGGCGTTGCCCCGGTTCTCAGCGTCGCGTCGGGTTCCGAGGTCGATTTCGACGTCCTCGATGCGTCGTGCGGGCAGATCACCTCGGAGTCGACCCTGGCTGACCTCGAAGCGCTCGACTTCTCTCGGGTCGACCAGGTCGCCGGCCCGATCTTCGTCGAGGGCGCCCTGCCCGGCGACACCCTCCAGGTCGAGCTTTTGGATTTCCAGCCCGCCGAGTGGGGCTGGACGGCCGCCATCCCGGGATTCGGGTTGCTCGCCGATGTCTTTCCCGACGCCGCGCTGCGCATCACCCGCCTCGGCGGCGGCGTCGCCCAGTTCCTCCCGGGCGTGACGATCCCCCTCGCTCCATTCTGCGGCGAACTCGGGCTCGCGCCGGCAGGTGAGCCACGCTCTACGATCCCGCCGACCGAGCTGGGCGGGAACATGGATACGCGCCATCTCACTGCGGGTGCCACGTTGTGGCTGCCGGTCGCCGTCCCGGGCGCCCTGTTCAGCCTCGGCGACGGCCACGCCGCTCAGGGTGACGGCGAGGTCTGCGGGACGGCCATCGAGACGCCCATGCGAGCGCGAGTTCGGCTGACCGTGCGGCGCGACATGCAGGTCAGCGCTCCCGAGTTCCGGACCGCGGGACCCCTGGGCGCGTCAACGAACACCGCGCCCTGGCTGGCCGCCGACGGCGTGGGACCGGACCTCATGGCTGCCGCCCGGGATGCGGTTCGCCGCATGATCGACCGGCTCGGCCACGTGCACGGCCTCGCCGCGATCGACGCCTACCTGCTCTTCAGCGTCGCCGGCGATCTGCGGATCAGCGAGATCGTTGACCAGCCGAACTGGATCGTCACCGCCTATTTCCCGACCTCGATCTTCGGCTGAGCTACCCGCTGCGCGCGATCTCGGCCTTGCGACGATCGACGAATGCGTCGAGCGCCCCGGCGGCGGCCGGATCGAGCGGCGGCGGTTCGTACTCGGCCAGGAGCTGCTTCCAGATCCGGTTGGCCCGCTGGGTCGCCGTGCGCTCCCCGTCCTCCTGCCAGGTCTCGAAGTTGCGCCAGTCCGACAGCATCGGCTGGTAGAACGCGGTTTCGAAGCGCTCGAGCGTGTGCGCCACGCCGAAGAAGTGGCCGCCGGGACCGACCTCGGCGATGGCGTCGAGGCCGAGCGACGCGTCGTCCACCGGGAAGGGCGTGAGCACCTCGGCCATCTGCTGGAGCAGCTCCGCGTCGAGGATCAGCTTCTCGAAGGAGGCGGTCAGGCCGCCTTCCAGCCAGCCCGCGCCCTGGTAGATGAGGCTCGCCCCGCCCATCACGGAGCCCCAGATCGACATCTCGCTCTCGTACGCGGCCTGGGCATCGACGACCGCCGAGCCGGTGACGTTCGAGGATCGGTGTGGAAGCCTGTAGCGGCGTGCAAGCTGCCCGGTCGCGAGCGCCGCCTTGACATACTCGGGCGTCCCGAACGCCGGCGAGCCCGTGCGCATGTCGACGTTCGACGTGAACCCGCCGTAGACGATCGGGGCGCCCGGCCGGACGATCTGGGCGAGCGCGATCATCATCAGTGCCTCGGCGTTCTGCTGGGCGAGCGCCCCGGCGAGCGTCACCGGGGTCATCGCGCCGGCAAGCGTGAACGGGGTGGCCACGACCGGCTGGCCCCACGTCGCCATCTCGATGAGCCCATCCGACATCGGCCCGTCGAGCCGGAGGGGCGAGTTCGAGTTCACGATCGTCATCAGGCTGGGCTCGCGGACGAGCGTGTCTCGATCGACCCCGCGCGCGATGCTCGCCACCTCGATCGCGTCGTCGACGACGACTCGGCCGAAGGCGAGGCATTGCCATGTCTTGTCGAGCAGCGTCGTCAGGGTTCGATACATGTCGAGGTGTCGTGTCTCGACCGGGAGATCCGTCGGCTCGAGAGGTCCACCGCCCTCCTGGTGAATGATGTCGAGGCTGCCGATGACCCGGACGTAGGCCTCGAAGTCGGCGACATTGCCGGCGCGCCGCCCGCGGTCAAGATCGGTCACGAACGCGGGGCCGCCAACGGCGCTGAAGACGAGGTGGCGATCGCCGAAGACGAGGTTCCGCTCGGGATTCCGGGCGTGGAGCTCGAAGCGCGACGGCGCCAGGGCTACGAGCTCCTCGACCTGCCCAGGATCGAGGCGAACCTGCCCGGCCGGACCCCGCGCGCCGTCCTCGCGCGCGACGTGCGCGCCGGCGGCCTCGAACCGGTCGAGCGCCCGCGCACCCAGGACCTGCACGCCGATGTCGCGAAGGATCGTCAGCGAGGCGAGGTGGATCGCCTCGACCTGGTCGTCGGAGAGGATGGGGACGGGCCCGAGGTGATTGACGATCCGGCGCCACGGCAGCCGGGGGATGCCGCCGGCCGTTCGTCGCGGATTCCGCCCCCGCGCCTGGGCATGACCCGGGGCGTCGACCGGAGGCGTGTTCTCGAGGCGCTCCGGCACGTCAGCGATTTCGCTCCGAGCGGACGAACAGCGTCGTGCCGACGACCATGAACGCGACGAACAACAGGCCGATGATCGTCAGGTTCGCGGGCGCGTCGAGGAGGGCGACCGGCTCCACGTCGGGCAGGCCCGTGTAGTAGACGTCGCGGACGAGGTCGATGGCGTAGCGCATCGGGGCCAGATGCGAGATCGCGTCGAGGTACCACGGCAGGTGGCCGATGGGGTTGAAGACCCCAGCCAGGAAGAACTGCGGAAGCATCACGAACGGGAAGATCTGGTTGGCGGCCTGCTGGTTTCGGAGGTTGGACAGGACGAGGACCCCGAAGGCCCCGCCGAAGCTCGCAACCAGGAAGGTGATCGGGATCAGCGCCAGGATCACCGGGAGCGACAGCGGGATCCCGAGGGCGAGGCCGAGCACCAGGATCGCCGCCGCCTGCGGCAGCGTGACCAGGGACTCGCCCAGGATCTTCCCGGCGATGATCGAGTACCGGGACACCGGCGAGACGAACATCTCCTGGCTGTAGTCCTGCTCTCGATCGGCGATGAGCGAGATGACGCCCAGCGCCGAGGATTGCCAGACCGTCTGGCCGAGCACCCCGGTGAAGACGAAGGTCAGGAGGTTGACGCCGCCTGCCGACCCGAATCCGGCCTGCAGCGTCGTGCCCAGGATGCCGATGAAGATGAGCGGAAAGGCGAGGTCGGAGATGAGCCGGGCACGATCCCGGATGAGCTTGATGAAGTCGCGATGGGCGATCGCGAGGACGGCCGACAGCTCATGCATCGGGCCGCTCCGCGCCGTCCGGCCTGTCGACGATCTCGAGGTAGGCATCCTCGAGCGTCGGGGCGTGGGTCCGGATGACGTTCAGCGGCGTCTGGATCGAGCGCAGCACCTCGTGGGTCCGGCGCGCCTCGAGCGGGAGCTTGAATGGGCCGCCACCCGTGTGGGCCAGGCCCAGGCCGGTGAGCTCGCTCTCGAGGGCCGAACGATCGTCGGCGTCGACGACGATGTACTCGTCGACGAGCGCCGCTTTGAGCTCCGCGGGCGTCCCGGATGCGACGACGCGCCCGCCGTCGATGAAGCACACCTTGTCGGCCTGCTCCGCCTCCTCGATGTAGTGGGTCGTCAGGAAGATCGTGGTCGCCAGCTCTCGTCGAACGGTGTCGAGATAGCTCCACAGCGTCCGTCGGCTCGGCGGGTCGAGCCCCGCGGTCGGCTCGTCGAGGAAGAGGACCTTCGGGTCGTGCATCAGGCTGCGCACGATCTCGAGCTTGCGGCGCATGCCGCCCGAGTACGTCCGCACCGGATCGAAGACCTCCTTGCCGATCCCGAGCAGCTCGGCGAGCTCGCCAACTCGGCTCCGGTAGCCGGCTTCCATCAGGCGGAACGAGGGCGCGTACGGATGGATCCCGTAGAGGATGGCGTGGAGCCGGACGTTTTCCTCGCCGGTCAGGTTCTGGTCCAGGCTCGGGCGCTGGAAGATGATCCCCACGAGCCGACGTACCGCGCTCGCGGCGGTGACCAGGTCGTGGCCTGCGATCGTCGCGCTGCCGCTCGACGGCAACAGCGTGGTCGTCAGGATCGAGATCGTCGTCGTCTTGCCGGCGCCGTTCGGGCCGAGGAGCGAGAAGAACTCGCCGGAACTCACCGCGAACGAGATCCCGTCGACAGCGTTCCGCGTGGCCTTCCGATAGCGCTTGACGAGATCGACGACCTGGATCATCGGCTGTCCCACCTGCCCGTCGCCCCTCCGTGGTGGATCCCGTTGTCCGCGTGACGTGCGACCATGATCCTGACATGAAAGGTGATCGAGTCGAGGCGGTGGTCGACACGGGCCAGGGCGTCCAGACGTTCGAGATCGTCGCCTCGCGCGCGGGCCGTCGAATCGAGGTCACGACCGCGCGGGGCGTCGTCGAGGTCACAGAAGTCACGCGGGGCGGCACGCCGGTTCGAACCGGGCGATTCATGTCCAGCCGGCTGGTGGCGCTTGTCGAGCATCCCGCTCGCGAGCGTGACGACTCTCGGGTCGAGGTCACGACGCGGCGACGGCTCGCGACGGGTGGCCGGCGCGCGGAGATTGCCCAGCCCGAGCGCTAGGGCCCCGGCTCGACGATCCAAGTCGGGCCGACCGCGGTCAATGGCGAAGGCGTGACAGACAACCCGGCACGGCCCGGGCCTACGCTTCACCCGTGCAGCTGATTGACGGCCGGCCGGTCTACGCGGCGACCGATCTCGTGGGCTTCCTCGCCTGTTCGCACCGCCTCGCGCTGGAGCGCGCCGCGCTGGCAGGTCTGGTGAAGAAGCCGATTCGCGACGACCCGGCGATCGAGCTGATCGCGAAGCGGGGCATGGCCCACGAAAAGCGCTACCTCGAGGAGCTCCGGGCCGAGGGCCGCAGCATCGTCGAGATCGCGAGCGACGTCTCGTTCTCGTCGCGCGGCGACGAGCTGCGGGCTGCCGCCGCGGCCACTGAGGCGGCGATGCGTGCCGGCGCCGACGTGATCTACCAGGCGACGTTCTTCGACGGAACGTGGCTCGGGTTCGCGGACTTCCTGCTTCGGGTCGAGATGCCCAGCGACCTGGGTACCTGGTCGTACGAGGTGGCGGACACGAAGCTGGCCAGAAAGGCCAAGGCCGGCGCGATCCTCCAGATCTGCTCCTACGTCGAGCAGCTCACTCGGGTTCAGGGCATGCCGCCTGAATCGTTGCACATCGTCCTCGGCGGGAGTGCCCACGAGACGGCGACGTTCCGCGTCGCGGACTTCATGGCCTACTACCGCCGGGTCAAGTCCGAGTTCGAGGCGGCCGTCGCGACGGGCAAGCCGGTCTACCCGGTGACCGCGAGCTACCCGGATCCCGTGGAGCATTGCGATGTCTGTCGTTGGGTCGTCGATTGCAAGGCCCAGCGGCGGGCGGACGACGACCTCTCCCTTGTGGCGGGCATCACGGCCCGCCAGCGGCGGGCGCTGAAGGATCGGGCGGTCCGGCGGCGGCGAGAGCTGGCCGTGCTCGAGATACCGATGGAGCCACGGCTCGAGGGTGTGAGCGGCCAGGCGCTCGAGCGGGTCCGCGAGCAGGCGCGCATCCAGGTCGAGGGCGAGGACGCACGCGAGCCGAGGTCGGAGCTCCTTGACCCCGAGCGCGACGACGCGGGGCTGCTGGTCGCTGACCGGGGCTTCCTCGTGCTGCCGGAGCCGACGCCGCATGATCTGTTCTTCGACATCGAGGGCGACCCGTTCGCGCTGGAGGATGGCGTCGAGTACCTCTTCGGCGTGCTCGAGCCGGCGCTGCAGGACCCGGCGCGGCCGGGTGAACCGCGCTTCCACGAGATCTGGAGTCGCGAGGCAAACGGCAGCGTGACGCGCGCGGCGGAGAAGGCTGCCTTCGAGGCGCTCGTCGACCTCCTCATCGATCGCCTCGATGCGCACCCCACGCTGCACATCTACCACTACGCCGCCTACGAGAAGACAGCCCTCGGGCGGTTGGCCCAGCGCCACGCGACGCGCGAGGAAGAGGTCGACCGCCTCTTGCGGGCCCGCGTCCTCGTCGACCTGTTCCGCGTGGTGCGCCAGGGCATCCGGGCCAGCGTCGAGAGCTATTCGATCAAGCGGCTCGAGCCGCTGTACGGGTTGGAGCGCGAGGTCGAGCTCCGGAGCGCCAGCTCGAGCATCGTCGCGTTCGAGGCATGGCTCGAGGGAGGCACTTCCGAGGAGGGCGAGGTCGGCGAGGACATCCTGCGCACGATCGCCGGCTATAACCGCGATGACGTCCTCAGCAACTTCAAGCTGCGCAACTGGCTGGAGGACCGCCGTCGCGACCTCGAGATCGAGATCGGCGAGACCCTGCCCAGGCCACCGCTGCATCCCGAAGCGGAAGCGCCCAAGACACTCACGGACAAGGAGCAGCGCACGGCCGACCTCGTCGCCGCGCTGACCGCCTCGGTGCCCGCCGATCCTCTCGACCGATCGCCGGAGCAGGCCGCAACTTGGCTGCTGGCCCAGCTCCTGGACTGGCACAGGCGCGAGGACAAGGCCTTCTGGTGGCGGTTCTACGAGCTGGCAGGGATGACCGATGACGAGCTCGTCGATCAGCGTGAGCCCCTCGGACGCGTGGAGTTCATCGACGACCTCGGGGTGATGAATAGGGGCGGCAGCCATCTCCAGCGCTTCCGATTTCCGCTCCAGGATCACGGTCTCAAGGCCGGGCGAGATGTGATCAACCCGGAGACGGTGCAGGACGATGGCGCCAAGACGTGCGGGACGGTTCACGAGCTCGACGAGATCGGCCTGATCGTCACCCTCAAACGCACGACTGGCCAGCTGCAGCAGGGCGTGCCGAAGGCGCTCATCCCGCTCGAGTACTTCTCGACGGACGTCATCCGGGCGTCCCTGCTGCGAACCGCCGATTGGGTGCTGGCCCACGGGATTGACGCCCACGGTCTTGGGCGGGCGGCACGCGATCTGCTGCTGCGACGGCCACCACGCACTCGCGAGCCGGGGCCGCAGCTCGGCTTCGCCGGCGAATCGCCACTCGAGGCCGCCGTCAGGCTCGGCCGAAGCCTGGATGGGGGGACGCTGGCAATTCAGGGGCCGCCGGGCAGCGGCAAGACATATACCGCAGCCCAGATGATCGTGGCCCTCGTGCGCGCCGGCCGCCGAGTTGGCGTGACGGCGAACAGCCACAAGGTCATCGGCAACGCCCTGGACAGGATCCACGAGGCTGCGAAAGATGCCGTCGCGCTGGTTCGCCTCGGGCAGCGACACGCGGGGGAAGAGAAGCCGACCTCCGAGCACGCCCGGCCCTTGGGCTCCACGGCCGAGGCCCTCGCAGCACTGCAAAGCGGCGAGGTCGATGTCGTCGGCGGCACGGCCTGGCTGTGGTCGGCGACCGAGATGGAGGAAGCTGTCGACGTCTTGTTCGTCGACGAGGCCGGCCAGTTCTCCTTGGCGAACGCGATCGCCGTGGCCCAAGCAGGCAATTCGCTTGTCCTGCTCGGGGATCCCCAACAGCTCGACCAACCGCTCCAAGGCAGCCACCCGCCCGGAGCGGAGCGAAGTGCACTGGGCCACGTTCTCGGCGGCGACGCGGTGATCTCCGATCGCCTCGGCCTGTTCCTCGCCGACACGTGGCGCCTGCACCCCGACATCTGCGCGTTCACGTCGGAGGTGTTCTACGAGAGCCGGCTCACGTGGGAGCCGACGCTCGCGCACCAGGCACTGTTCGGTGTCGCACCCGCGGATGGCACCGGCGTACGCTGGCTGCCGGTCGAGCACGATGGCGATGCGACCGAATCGATCGACGAAGCCCGGGTGATCGCCAACCTCATACGGGACCTCCTCGAAACGGGGGCCGAGTGGTCCGACCGCCACGGCGTGACGAGGCCGATCCGCCTTGAGGACCTGGTCATCGTCGCCCCTTACAACGCGCACGTCGAGCGGATCGGGAAGGTCCTCGCCGACGCGGGGTTCGCCAAGGCGCGAGTGGGGACCGTCGACAAGTTCCAGGGCCAGGAGGCACCGATCTCGATCTACTCGATGGCCACCTCGACGCCCGAGGAAGCGCCTCGAGGGATGGAGTTCCTGTACTCGCTGAACCGGCTCAACGTCGCAACGTCGCGCGCCCGCTGCGCCGCGATCGTGGTCGCGTCACCTGCGCTCGTGCGGGTGTCGTGCCATAGCCCGCGCCAGATGCAGCTGGCGAACGCGCTGTGCAGGCTCGTCGAGGTCGCGCCGGCCGCTGTTGACTCGGGTCCCAACTCGATCGCTCCACCCGAGCCGGTTCCCGCAGGAGCTGCCGCCGGGCCGGGAGCCGTCCAGCTCAGCTGGTTGGGCGAAAGTTCGTGATGACGTAGCCGAACTCGTCGTCGATCGCGTTGGCGATCGGATCGACCTGGATGCTGGCCGGGAAGCCGAATGCCGGGTCCCACTCGACAGAGAGCTTGGCGGCTCCGGCACGCGCGGTGAGGACCGCGAACAGCTCCGGCACCGTCTTCGGCAGGCCCTCGACCTCGCGCGGCGCCACCGGTTGGCCGGCCTTGGTGATCCGTGTCGCCACGCCGCCGGCGACGGTGACGTCGAGCGGGTCGCTGAAGGGGCAGAAGCACTGCGCAGTGATCGTGAACGTGTAGTCGGTGAGGCCCTTCGCCTGCCACTGCGCTTGGTGCTCGGCGAGTGCCACGAGCGCTTCGGGCGGCCGTGGGCTGGCGCCGGGCAGCAGGCTGCAGGCTGCGAGGAGCACGGTCAGACCGATGAAGAGGAGCGAGGTGCGGGTCGGGCGGAGCCGAACTGGGTATCTCATGACCCCCGAGACGCCGTCGACCTCTCTCAGGTGCCGCGACACGGTCGAACCGAGAAAAGGTGGCGCCGGTCCACGCGCGCTGCGGTGGGTCGCTCACCGAAGCGGAGCGTGGCCGGCACCATGGAAACGGACGGCGCGAGCCTTGCGGGCTCGCGCCGTGTTGAAGGGCGGACGCTGGGCCTGGGCTGTGCTCAGGCCGGTTCTCTCCGCATGAGGTTCACGGCCCAGAGGATGATCACCTCGAGGATGCTCCAGCCGACCAGGGCCGCGATCGCGGCGATGTCGAGGACGGAGCCGCCGGAGTGCAGGTTGTCCGTTCTGAAAATGCCCTCGAAAGGACCGACGAACAGTTGGCTTGTATTCAGGATGAACGACACCAGGTCGTTGCCCTCGCGCGCGTTCAGCAGCAGCAGAACGATGCGGAGGATGATGAAGATCTGGATGATCCCGAAGATCAGCACGACCAGGCGGCGGAGCATCTCCCCGCCACTCGGTGACACGGTGGTCCGCTCCGAGACGGCCGAGGTCCGCGTAGCCGGAGCCACGGGCGCGTACGCTGGATCGACGACCCCGGGCTGCTCATCGGTCTGGGTGACCACTTTTCGTTCGTAGGTCATGGTGCATCTCCCTCCTTGAGGATGCCGCCAGCCTAACTGGTTGCGGATGCTGTACGGGCGCCATTCATGCCAACAAGCCCTTGCAGCCGTGGTGCAGGTGGCGCCGGGCCCCGTTCGGGCCGATTACATCGTTTCCTCGGGCACCTCGACATTCGGGAGCAGGTCCGGCTCACCGGTGGCGATCCCCGCGCCCGGGCCGTTCGCGAGGCGCTCGCCGAGTCGCTCTGGCAGGTCGGAATTGCGATCCGGCGGCGGATCCGGGTGGTCCGCACCGGGGATGCCCAGGTCGGGTCGACCCTCGGTGGGATTGGTGCCGGGTGTTTCGGTCGTGTCGGTTTCTCGTCGCATGGTCAGCCTCCGTTGGCGTTCGGGTCAGCATCGGTCTCCGGGAGCCCTTCGAGTGACCCGCTCCTGAGACAGTGCGCCGCTACGGCTGCCGGACGCGGTAGTGGCCACGGGGACGCGATTGCAGCCGGCTTGCGGGTCGAGCGTTCCAGTCGGGCGCCGCGCCACCGTCGCCGGTGGGGCGACACGTGGCTGCAACGGACCCCGGACGCGCCGTTGTCGCCACGTTCCTCCGCGGCCCGACCATCAGGACAACATCGCAAGAGGAGAGCCCCATGACCGCAATCGTAGTGCCGGACCTCGATCGCAAGACCATCGACGAGCTCCGAAAGCGCATCCCGAACCTGTCGGAGATCGACCTGCCGTCGCTCCCGAAGATCGAGCTGCCGAAGATGCAGGACGTCAGCAAGACGGCTGACCAGACGATCGATCGGCTGCTCGGTCGGAAGCGCGCGCCGGTCTGGCCCTGGGTCGCTGCCGGGATCGGCCTCGTCGCCGTGATCGGGGCGATCGCCGCCTACTTTGCGTGGATGCGCAAGCCCGCGTGGGATGCGGCCGGCGACGCCTGGTCGACATCAACGGGCGACGCACCGGCCGACGAGGTCATCGGGACCGAGACCGACGACCTGACGAGCGGCTCGCTTCGTGGCCAGGGCCTCAGCGCCGCCGAGTCGTCGCTCGCCTCGACAAGCTATCCGAGCGAGGAAGCGTAAATGCCGGCGTAGACCATGGTCCCGCTCCTCGCGGCCACCCTGATCGGCACGGGCTGGATGCTCTGGCTGCTGCCCTTCGGGCGGTGCCCCCAGTGTGACCAGTGCCAAGCAGAGAAGGTGGCAACCGAGCGGGCGGAGGCCCAGGTCAGCCGCCTCTACGGCATCCCTTTGTGCCCCGCCTGCGGGCGGCATCACGGACGCGAGGAAGGACACTGGCGCTGAGGGATCGGCCCACGTTCGCCGGAGAGGGCCGGCGCCGGAGTGGGGCGCTTGGCCCGACGGTGGGCGGGGCCTTCACGCTCTAGCTGCGAGGCGGCCGAATGGGCCGCACGACCGAGCTGCGCCGCCTCTGCAAGGTCTCGGGGGCAACCTTGCGATCGGCTCGCGCGGCGTCGGCCGCGACTCGTGTCAGGGAATCGTCTCGCGGGACCTTGGTGAGAGCGGACGCGGGCGGTCCGGGATGTCCCGGACCGCCCGTCTTGCTTCAAAGATCGCCAAAAAACGAACGAGCGCCGAGGCTGGGGAGGACAGCCTCGGCGCTCTTTGGACCACGTGGCCGCAGAGGGTACGGCTGGGTCATTGATGGATCCTTTGGTCCATCTCACCCTATCGACCGAATGGGGTGACGAGCACGAACGAATCCTGAGCTGTCCTTGCAGCGCCCTGTCAGGCGAATC
This sequence comes from Candidatus Limnocylindrales bacterium, assembly GCA_038322255.1. Classification (GTDB taxonomy): domain Bacteria; phylum Chloroflexota; class Limnocylindria; order Limnocylindrales; family CSP1-4; genus UBA5189. Next base: position 17,422 of record JBBQFS010000011.1, read on the forward strand.
CGCTCCGGGCCGGGCCTCGTCATGGCCGGCCGGCGAGTGTTACCGAGATGCGAGGGGCTTCGCCCAGGCACTAGCGCCCCCGATTCCGATCAGCCGCGAAGGTGTCGGTTACCACGCATGAATTGGCCCGATCTCTCGATCAAAGGAGAACCAGCGGTGAGCCTGCACACGATCGTCACCAGCGGTTTCACCGGGCGATCGCACGCGCGGCACGATGCGGCCAGGACCGTCGTCCAGCCGCGTGCCTCGGACGTGACGGCTCCCCTGTCGGGCTACTCGATGCGGGTCCTGGAGACGGGGCTCGCGGTCGTTGCCATCGCGACGGCCCTGCTGATCGGCCTCGGGCGCTGATCGCCCCGGTGATCGCGCTCAGCTGCTGATCAGCGCTCTGCGACCATTCAGCGCTCTGCGACCATCGGCCGCAGGGCGAACCCGAACTCCGCTCCGCCTTCCGGTCGATTCAGGGCCCAGATCCGGCCGCCCATCGCATCGATGAGGCGCGAAGAGACGAACAGCCCGATCCCCGACCCACTGATCTTGCGAGCGGTCGCCGGCGATCGGTAGTAGAGCTGGAAGAGCTTCTCCATCTCCAGGGCGGGGAACCCCGGCCCGTCGTCGAGGACGCGCACCAGCACCTCGCCGCCGGCTTCGGTGCCCTCGATCGTCGCACGCGCGCCCGGGCCGCCGTACTTCATCGCGTTGGCCAGCAGGTTCCGCACGACCTGCTCGACGTACGTCGCATCGCCCAGGACAGGCGGTAGGTCCTGCTCGATGTGCAGCTCGAAAGATCCGCCGGGCCAGCGACCCTGTTCGGAGCGGACGACGGCCGGCAGGACGCGTTGAAGCAGCACCGGCTCGTTCCCGATCTCCAGGGCATCTTCGCCGAAGCGGGTGAGCGCGACGACGTCCTGCACGAGTCGGTGGAGTCGCTCGGCCTCGCCATGGATGTCCTCGAAGATCTCGATTCGCGTCGCCTCGGGGAGACCGCTCTCTCGGGCCAGCAGCTTGGCGCCGGCGTAGATGGTGGTGATCGGGGTACGCAGCTCATGCGACAGCATCCCGATGAACGCGTCGCGCGCCTGGTCACGCTCGCGTGCCGCGGTGACGTCGCGGAGCACCAGGATCCTGCCGCTCGCGGCCTCGCCGGCGTCGCGCTCCTCAGGGCCGGACTGTCCGGATCCGCCGACCGAAGATTCGCCGACTGAAGACTCGCCGACCGGGGATCCTCCGACCGGGTAGGCGGCGATCTCGAGCCAGCGACCATTGTCGCCCGCGAGCCGGGCCTGGACCGGGCCAACGGCGAGGCGCCCGGTGACGTCGGTCGGTCGGGCGAAGCGAGCGAGCAACGCCTCGAGCGTGAGCGCCTCGAACGGCCCGACCATCCGCCGCGCTGTGCGATTCGCGTGGGTGATCGCGCCCTCGCGGTCGACGACCACGATGCCTTCGCCGATGGCTCCGATGATCGCATTCAACTCCGCCGATCGGGCTCGCTCCGAACGGACGAGCTCGGCGAGTCGGGCCTCGTCAGCCAGCCGCTGGCTGAGGGACGCCGCGAGCCGCGTCCGTTCGCGATCGCGTTCGTCTTCCGCGCGCTTCCGGCCGGTGATGTCATGGAAGGCGTTCACCGCGAACGCCAGAAGCCCGTCAGGGTCCCGCAGCGGAGCGGCGCTCACGACCGACCAGCGTGTCTCGCCGGTGGGCCGGATCCGGAAGCCGACGACACGTTCGCCCGGCGGCTCTCCTCGCAGGACGCTCGCGCCCGGGAGGCCGGCAGGCTCGATCCGGACACCAGCCTCGTCGAACAGCTCGAACCTCGCCAATACGTCCTCGCGATCGGCGCCAAGAAGCGCCTCGGCGGACTCGAAGCCGCAGGCCTGGGCCGCGGCACGGTTCGCGTACACGAGGCGGCCGTCAGGCGTCTGCACGGTGATCCCGTCGGCGACGACGTCGACGATGCTTCGCAGGCGGTCCGAGTCGAAGCTTTCGCGAACGGAGCCGGGCTTGACGTTCGTGCTCTCGACCAGCGTCTCGACCACGAAGCTTCCCGCTCCACCCGTTGGCCCGGGCTGCATGCGCTGCATCACGGGGGCGGTGCGCCGGGCTTGCCGGGCTTCCCGTGCTTGTTGTTGCCGTGTCCGTTGTGCTGCCCACTGCCGGACCCCTGCTGCGGCATTGGCGCGCATTGGCTCAGGAGTGTTCCGCCCCACGATCCGAATCGGTACGTCGTGGTGGAGCCCAGCGGGCCACGAACGCCGGGGCCGCTCCGAGCACGGCGGACCCAATCCGCGACATCGGCACGCCAGCGTTGGGGTCCGAGCTCTGCCTTCACGGGATCGACCATCCAGCCGCCGCAGCCCTGTGAGTACAGGAGGCCGGCCGGGTCGACGCCATGCTTCGCCCCGGGTTGCGTCCCGTCAATGAACCACTCCTGAATCGTCGCCTGGGTCCAGGGGCCGGGCTTCCCCCCGGACCATCGGTCGATGGTCGCCTGGACGACACCCTTGGGCCTCGGGAAGTCGGCGATCGGCCACTTGGCGGTGTAGTCGCGCAGGAATGCGTGCCAGACCTCTCCGGCGGACGTCAGCGACGTGGCCTGCTTCGAGGTCTGGGGCGCCGAGTGGTCGCTGTTGCCCATCCAAACGCCCACCGTCACTGCGGGCGCCTCGGAATCCTTCGGCGGGGCGAGATAGCCGTAGGTCGAGAAGTCCCGGCGGTTGTCGGCCGTCCCGGTCTTGGCCGCCGCGGGCCGGCGCTGGCCATTGGGACCGTTCCGAAGCGCCAGGGTCTTCGACCACCACGCGTTCTGCCGGGGGTCGGTGTTGCCTGCCAGGATGTTCGTCATCAGGAACGCGCTCTGCGGTGAGACGGCCTGGGTTCCGGCCGGATCAGGGGCCTGATAGACCTCGCCCCCGCCGGGGCCGTCGATCGAGAGGATCATTCGAGTCGGCACATGGGCACCAAGGTTGCCCAGGCTGCCGAATGCCGCCGCGAGGTCGACCGGGCGTGTCTCGACAGTTCCGATCGCGCCGGCCAGACCGGCCTGCAGGAAGGCGTCGCGGCCGCCCATGAAGCGGACGCCGAGCTTCTCCGCGACGTCTGCGACCGGCGCGTTGCCGACCCGCTCGAGGGCCCGGATTGCCGGAATGTTCAGCGATTGCTGGATGGCATCGCGCACGAGCAGAGGCCCGCCTTCGAGCTCGTCGGCGTCCTTGGGTGCCCAGCCGCCGCCGAAGCTCGTGGAGATGTCGAGCAGCAGGCTGCCGGGGGTGAGGACGCGTTGCTCGAAGGCTGCCGTGTAGACAATTGCCTTGAACGCCGACCCGGGCTGGCGCCCGGCAGCCGCGGCGTCGTGCTGGGGCGCGAACTTGGCGCTGGTCAGGTCGTCGCGGTAGTAGCCGGCGCTGCCGACGTAGGCCAGGACATCGCCGCGGCGGTAGTCGAGCGCGACCAGCGCGCCGTTGTGGATGTCCTTGCCCCGAAGCGCCCGGATCCAGGCGCGATCCTCTTTCCCGAACTTCATGCTGTCCAGCAGGGCCGAGGCCTGGCCGGAGGGCAGGTTGGGCAGGACCGCCGCCGCGAACAGGTAGCGCTCTGCGAGCTGCTGGGCCCCCCAGTCCAGGGAGGTGATGACGCGGTAGCCACCGGTCTCGACCTTGTCGAGGCCGCCGAGAAGGTTCTCGAGCTCGGTCCGAACCGCCCACGAGAAATGCGGGGCGCGCATGACCGTCGGCTTCTCGCCGGCGAGCACCACCGGCTCGGCGAGCGCGGCGTCCACCTGCGACGGCGTGAGATGGGTCCAGCGGGCCGCCGCGAGGCCCCGCAGGACGTAGTCGCGGCGCACGACGGGCGGCGCGTCCTTCGGGACGACGAGGCGGCCCTCGGCGTCCTTCACCGCGTACCGATACGGGTCGTAGACCGACGGCGCTTTCGGCAGGCCTGCGAGCAACGCGGCCTGGGCAGGCGTGAGCTCGGCAAGGTCGGACACCCCGAAATAGATCTCGGCGGCAGCGGCGATGCCGTAGGCCTCGTGGCCGTAATAGATCTCGTTGAGGTAGGCCGCGATGATCTTCTCCTTGCCGGCCTCACCCGGGAAGGCCGCGGTCAACCGGGACGACTGGATCACCTCGAGCACTTTGCGCATGTACTTGTCGGCGGACTGGGTCACCTCGTCCGGCAGGAGTCGCGCGCGGACGAGCTGCTGCGTGATGGTCGAAGCGCCGCGCTCGCCGCGCGGGTCGCCGGACAGGTTCTGCATGATCGCGGCCGCGATGGCCGCTGGGTCGAAGCCGTCGTTGTTCCAGAACGTCCGATCCTCGGCCGTGATCGTGGTGTCGAGTACCAGGTGGGGGACGTTCTCGAAGGCCACGACCCGCCGCTTCTCGCGCTCGAATCGGGCGAGCTCGACCTGACCCGTCCGGTCGTAGATGATCGTTGGCTGGTTGAACGTCAGGCTGCCGAGGTCGGCCGGGTCCGGCAGACCGCCGGCAAGGGAGCCGATCGCGCTCGCGCCGACAAGGGCCGCGCTGCCGGCGAGCGAGCCGAGCCCGACGACGGTGGCCAGCGCCAGGGCGAGGATGATCCGACCGATCGGCAGGCGCCTCGGCCGACGCCGGTCGGCCGCTCGGGCGGCGAGCAAGGCGCGCGTGCGAGGGGAGAGCCGCAGGGGCGCCCGCCCGGCGGGCAGCCGACGAGTGGAACCGCTCATCCGCTAGCGGACGATCCGGCCGGTCTTCACCATCTCGTTCAGAAATCGAAGGTGCTCGATCTCGCGGACGGTCCACCCGTTGCGGGCCGGTCGGAGCCCATGGACGAGGGCCACGAGGTTGCCGGCCTCGCGCTCGGTCCAGCCCTCGGCCTCGAGGTGCCAGACCATCCTCCGCGCAGCCGTGGCAGCGGTCGATGTGGTCGACATGGCGTTCGTTGGTGCTCCCGGATAGGGCCCCCGTCAGGGAGCTGTCCCGAGCCTACGGAGCGGGCCGCTTCGCACGAGTGCTATGGGCGCCCGCGCGGCCGTTGCAGTCCGCTGTCACGCAGCGGTCTGTATTGGCCTTGCGATACCGGCTGGCGTCGATGGCACGGGCCGAGCCGCATGACAGCCTCCGGCGAGGGAGGCATCATGGACGTCGTGGCGCAACCCGTGATCCAACCGGTCGATGCCGCGGCACCGACGCCGATGCAGCTCCCGCCGCCACATCCGGTCATCGTGCCCGCGACCGACCTTGGCGGGGTCGGCGTGCTCAAGCACGGCAACCTGTACCTCCTGTCGGACCCCTTCGGCGACATCCATCCTGACTCGCGCGGGCTCGGCCTGTATGACCTCGACACCCGCGTCCTGTCGTGCGCGGTCCTCCGCATCAACGGTGTCCGGCCGACGCTCCTGCGAACCCAGTCCGCCGCCAGCCACGTCAGCACCATCCAGCTGACGAACCCTGCGCTGCGGCGCGATCCCGCGACGAAGCAGGGCGCCCAGGAGGCGCTGGCGATGCGATCGATCTCGGTGACACGGCGCCGCTGGATCGCGGGCGGTCTCGCGGAGCGGGTGGAGGTCACGAACTACAGCGCCTTCGCCCAGACGATCCAGCTTGATCTCGAGCTCGACGCCGACGCCGCCGACATCTTCGAGGTCCGCGGTCGGATCCGGGAGCGACGTGGCACGTACCGGCCCATCGAGGCGACGGCCGAGACGCTGGTGTTCGCGTACGAGGGCCTCGACGGCCTGGTGCGTCGCACGCTGGTCGCCTGCTCGCCGGCCGAGGTCTCGGCCAGCAGCGAGAGCGGCCTGGGCGGCGGCGAGGGCTCGGTCCGGCTCCATTGGGCGCTCGAGGTCGAGCCGGGCGCTCGGGCCGGCGTGCGCTGGGAGGTCTCCACGGATCTCGCGCCTGTGCCTGGGCGCGCGAACCCGGCGGAGGAGACCCCAGCGCGTCTCGCGCGCTCCGTCGCCGGCGGCGATCCATCGACCGGGGCGAGGGGTGCGGCCACGATCGCCGAACCGACCGAGGCCGAGGCCGAGTACGGCGTCTGGCACGATCGTGCCGCCCGGATCCGCTCGGATGGCGAGCTGCTTGACCTGGCGATCCGCCGGAGCATCGCCGATCTACGCCTGCTCAGGAACGACGGCCCGATGCGCGGCGAGCACTACGTGGCAGCGGGGGTGCCGTGGTTCGCGACGCTCTTCGGGCGCGACAGCATCATCACCTCGCTCCAGGTCCTGCCGTTCATGCCCGATATCGCGCGCGAGACCCTGCGCATCCTGGCCGACTGGCAGGCGACCGAGGACGACCCGGAACGGGACATGGAACCCGGCAAGATCCTGCACGAGCTCCGGGTGGGCGAGCTCGCGCGCACGGGTGAGCTGCCGCACCGGCCGTACTACGGCAGCATCGACGCGACGCCGTTATGGCTGGTCCTGCTCGACGAGACGTATCGCTGGACCGGCGATCTCGAGATGGTTCGGTCGCTGTGGCCGAACGCGCTTGCGGCCCTCGAGTGGATCGACACGTACGGCGATCGGGATGGCGACGGCTTCGTCGAGTACGAGCGGCGGACGCCGCAGGGCCTGCTGAACCAGGGCTGGAAGGATTCGGGCGACGGCATCCGCCACCGGGACGGCAGCGTGGCCATTGCGCCGATCGCCCTGGTCGAGGTCCAGGGCTACGTCTACGACGCCAAACGCCGGATGGCCTCGCTCGCAGAGCGGCTCGATCAGCCGGAGCTCGCACAACGCCTGCGTACAGAAGCCGACAAGCTCGCGCGCCGATTCGACGAGGCGTTCTGGATGCCGGATCTCAGGTACTACGCGATCGCGCTCGATCGTGACAAGCGGCAGGTCGGCACGATCGGCTCGAACCCCGGCCACTGCCTGTGGAGCGGGATCGTCCCCGCCGAGCGCGCGGATGCCGTGGTCGATCGGCTGCTCGACCCGTCGATGGACAGCGGCTGGGGCATTCGAACGTACGCCTCGGGCCAGCCCGGCTACAACCCCGTGGGCTATCACACCGGGACGGTCTGGCCTCATGACAATGCGCTGATCGCGGCAGGCATGAAGCGCGTCCACCGGCATGACGCCGCCGATCGGGTCGCTTCGCGGATCTTCGAGGCGGCCCAGCACTCGCCCGACTTCCGCCTGCCGGAGCTGTTCTGCGGCTTCGATCGCGGTCTCGCCGACGTGCCCGTCCCCTACCCGGTCGCGTGCTCGCCCCAGGCGTGGTCGGCGGCCACCTCGCTATCGCTGCTCCAGACGATGCTGGGCATGCACGCCGACGCGGCCCGCGACCTGCTCGAGCTTGATCGACCACACCTCCCGGCGTGGCTCGGCAAGGTGACCGTGCACGAGCTGCGGGTCGGCGAGCGGACCGTCGACCTCCTGTTCCACCGCTGGCGCGGGAGCACGACGAGCGCCGAAGTCCTGCGGCGAGACGGCCCGCTGGAGCTCGTGATTCGCGTCTAGGCGCCGCGCACGCCGTGAGGCGATTGCAAGGGGACTTCGCGTTCGCGTTGTCGTCGACTTGCCCCCATCACGCCACAGTGACCCGCAGGTCCCCAAGGGCCGAAGGTCCCTTTAGGACCGGCAACTCCGCCATAGGGATGGAGGTTCTGAATGAGCATCATTGCGTGGATCGTGCTCGGCGCGATCGCCGGCTACCTCGCCGGCTTCCTCGTCCGCGGTGACGAGGGCATGGGCGTGATCGGGCACATAGTGCTCGGCATCGTCGGCGCACTCGTGGGTGGATTCCTCGCCGGCGTGCTTTTCCACACGAACCCGATCGACGGCCCGCTCGACATCAGCTCGATCGTGACCGCCACGATCGGCGCCGTCATCGCGGCCGTGGTCTGGAACGCCCTCACCCGGCGCTCGAGGGCCGGCCGCGGCGTGGTCTAACCCCACCCATCGACCTGCCCGGCGGCAGGTCGATCTCCCAACACGGCTTTGACGCCCACCGAACGCGGTGGGCGTCGCCGTCTGTCATCGATCCGTTTCTCCAGGAGGAGCACCAAATGTCCCGAATCATCGAAGAGATCGAAATCGATGTTCCGGTCAGGGTCGCCTACGACCAGTGGACCCAGTTCGAGTCGTTCCCCCAGTTCATGGAGGGCGTGGACCGCGTCGTCCAGATCGACGACACGACGCTCGAATGGACCGCCACCATCGCCGGCAAGACCAAGCACTGGCGCGCGGAGATCGTCGAGCAGCGCCCCGACGAGCTCATCTCGTGGCGGAGCATCGAGGGCGCCCGCAACGACGGCACCGTCCGCTTCGAGGCGGCAAGCCCGAACCAAACGCGAATCGAGCTCGAGCTCGATGTCGAGCCGGAGGGACTCCTGGAGAGGGCCGGTGGTGCGCTCGGCATCGTCGAGCGGCACGTTCGTGGCGACCTCGAGCGGTTCCGCGAGTTCATCGAGACGCGCGGTCATGAGTCCGGCGCGTGGCGCGGTCGGGTCCATGACGGCGTCGAGGACGACGGCGGGGCCGGTCGGTCAGCGTGACCGACGTCTACGTCGACGTCGCTGCGGCGTCGAACGGCGCGACGTCGACGGCCGATCCGGCCGCCGTAAAGGCACTTCGGCACCTCGCCGAGGCTGGCGTCCGGATCGTGCTGGTCACGGCCGGGGGTGCCGAGCCCGATGCTGACCTCCGCGCCGCAGCAACGGAGGTGCTGGGAGCCGTGCCGGCGAGGCCGCGGGGCCCGTCCTGGTACCTGACGAGCGACATCGGCCGCTGCCAGGGCTCGTCGGCGCATCTGAGAACCGTGCTCATCGGGGGCACGCCCGCAGGTGGCTCGGTTCGCCGCTGCGACGCAGTCGCCCGCGACCTCCAGGCCGCCGCGATGGAAATCCTGGCCGCCGATGCCATGCCGTCGCTGGTGAGCTGACCGCCTTCGAGCCGATCGCCACGGCCTGCCTCGGTATCGAACGGCACCGTCGCGCCCGAGCTGCGATGCCGCTGCAATGTCGGCTCGGGGAAATCGTTGCGTCAGCTTGACAGGCCGAATCGCACGATCAGTGCGACGCGGCGATCCCTCGTCGCCACGTTCCCTCCCTTGGGACCCGGTCTGCCCGGCCGGCCTCCCGCCCTCCTCCGACCGTCCGGCCCCCCGGGCGGTCACGCCTGCCGCCGGGTCCGGCCTCCGCGTGCCGGACCCGGCGAGGCTCCAGCCCTAGCTCATCAGGTGTCAGCTCGTGCTGCGGGCCGCGCGGGCTCGACGGTCGGCGAGCACCAGGCCCATCGCCGCGACGGGCGCGAGCGCCAGGGCGATCAGCAGTCGCGGTGCACCGCCGAGCAGCATCCCGATCGCCAGGCCGAGCGATAGCGTGACGCCGGCCGAGACACGCTCGTCGGAGCCGGTCTCGATCGCCCTGAACATGTCGTCGACGGCCGCGCGCGAGGCACGGGCCATGTCCGGCATCGAACGTCCGACGCCTTCGAGGGCGCCGCGGACCTCATGGACGGCCGTCTGCACGGCTTCGCGCCCACCAGAGACGTCGCCGCTATTCGTGCTTCGACTTCGGGTCGTTTCGCGGGTCGTGGTCGATTCGCTGGCCATTTCTACCTACCTCCTGCTGGTGCGACGAAGCCGCCGCTGTGATCGGGTTGCAACTCATCGACGACCTGACAAGAGGCATCGAGGAGCCGTCGATGGCTACGTTCGATTCCAGCGCGGCGCCCGCCGCGCGTCAAGGAGGACGAGAGATGAGCGACCTGAAACGGACCGTACGGGACACCGAAGCCGACGTGAAGGAGACCTGGCGCAAGGCGGACGGCCACGAGTCGCTGGGCGACAAGGTGGCCAACGCCGGCGACCGCATGAAGAACGCCGTCGAGAACGTGGGCGACGAGATTCATGAGGACGCCGACAAGATGTCGCGCGACGCCGCATACGAGCAGGGCCGCACGGACGAGATGTCCGGGCGCTGAGAGCGTGCTTCGCCGGCCGTCGCGGGCGATCCGCCCGCGGCGGCCTTCTCATATCCGGCAACTTGCCTCGCGGCCCCAACGAGCAGATGGTGGATCACGGTCAGGCTCCCCGGGGCCTCAGCCCCGGCCCCGGGCTGGCGCGAGCGGCCGCCCGTCGGCACTTCGCCCGTCGGCGCTTCGCCCGTCACCGACGCGGCCATCCGCAACCCGGCCATCGCCGATGCGGCCGTCGGCCCCCCCGGCGACTCGACGATACCCCTGCCGCCCCGTGGTGCCGGATCCGACGCCGCGCCAGGTGGCGCGGCCGCGGCGGCTACGAGGGAACGGCGCCGATGCTACCGGTGCGAGGGTCTCGACGGCCGGCGCGTCGTGGCCTTCGCGGCCGCACCACGGACAGATCTCGAGGTGCGGGTCCGACCACTCGCCGCAACCCTTGCACGGCGCGGCGAGCCACGTGGCGCACTCGGGGCAGCGCAGCCAGCCCGACTCAACCGGCGCCCGGCAGGACGCGCAAGCCGGGCCGGACAAGGTCGTTGCGCCGAGGGCCATCACCAGCGCCCCGGCCCGTTGCTCGGCCGCGGTGACCTGTGGGCGGGCGAAGCCGTACACCGCCAGTGCCAAGGGCAGGAGCAAGGGCGTCGAGAGCACAACCCAGCCCGCGGCCAGGAAGCCCGCAAACCACGATTCAGTCCGCCGCGCCGCATCGCTGTAGGCCCACCACGCCGCCGCAAGCCAGAGGGCGACGAGCGCGATGGCGATCGCGCTGCCGAGGGTGGAAACCGCAGGGTTGGAGAGCGTCTGGGCGAGCAGGTCGGTCATCGTGTCGCAAGTCTGGGGAACGCTCGTGACTGCGAGACCAGCGGCGCCCGGTCTGTGATTGCAGATCCATGACGCCCGTGCCCAGGCGCTCCCCGGCGAACACGACGTCACGCGGGCGTCGTCAGGCGGCTGCAACGCCGGCCGCGCCCCCGCCGGTCTCCGCGCGAGTGCCTGCCCGCCATCGTGACGCTCGACCACGGACAGCACGAGGAGACACCCCAATGCAGGACACCCAGGCGACGACGCCACCATCCCAGAGCCCGGTCGATGACGCGACCTACGACATCCTCCAGGCGCTGACGTCGAAGCTTGAGGCGATCGAGGCGTACCAGATGTACGCGGAGGACGAGGGCGTGCGCGACCTGTTCGAGCGCATGGGTCGCGACGAGGTCCAGCACGCCGAAGCCCTCCTCGAGGCGCTTCGCGGCCGGCTTGCGGCGCGCTAGCTTCGGCCGCGCCGGGCCCGGCTGAGCCAGGCCGTCAAGGCAAGGTCGAGTGTCGTGAGCGCCGCCACCACGAGCCCGACCACCGAGCCGAGCGTGAGGCGACGCGGTGGCTGCTCCGCCGGCGGCTCCGGCTCGGCGTCGTCCCGGACATCCAGCTGCGGGCCGACCGCGAGCTGCAGGCGCCGGCGGTAGAGGACCTCGAAGGTGTCCTGGTCGATGGTCAGGTCGAGCAGGTCTCGATCGAGATCCGGCAGCTCGGCCTCGCGGGTCGCGGGATCCGCCTGCTCGAGCGCCGCCATCCGATCCTCGACCTTCTGGGCTTCCTTCGTCGTCGTGAACCAGGCGTCGCGCGAGGGCACGTCGCGCGTCACCAGGGCCCGCGCCTTGGCGACCGCGTCTGGCCTGCCGGTGATGGCGAGGTCGGCCGGGTAGACCGAGACCGCGACGGTGGGCCCGCGCAGCTCGATCAGCTTGTCCGGCACCATCCGGCCGATCCCCTGCCCGGCCACGCGCGCGAGCAACTGGGCCGGCACGGTCAGCACGCTCGGGCCGGCTCGGCGTCCTGTGACGAGCTTGCCGTCCCGAAGGGTCTCCTCGAGGGTCTCGACGAGCGCGTCGTAGTGACCGGGCCGGACGACGATCGCGATGTGTGCGTCCTCCCGCCGATGGATGACCGA
>JBBQFS010000012.1:0-29144 GCA_038322255.1 Candidatus Limnocylindrales bacterium
TCGGACCTCGGCGGGATCGAGCGTCCCGTCGGGCTGCTCGCGGACGACGCGAACGGACGCGCCGACGACGACCGCGTGGCTCGCGGCCTCGTCCATGACGATGTGGCTCTGCTCGCCGGCAATGATCTCCTGGCCGCGAGCGACGTGGGCGATCTGGGCCACGAGGTTGCCCATCGCGCCCGAGGACACGAAGAGCCCGACTTCCTTGCCGAGGAGCCCGGCGGCCCGTTCCTCGAGCGCAATGACGGTGGGGTCGTCGCGGAAGACGTCGTCGCCAACCTTGGCCGCGGCCATGGCCCGGCGCATCTCGGAAGTCGGCTTCGTAACGGTGTCGGAGCGGAGGTCGATGATGGCCATGTGGCCCGCGAGGATAGCGCGGAACAGTCTGCTATCCTCCGCGTTCGTCGCTCGGACCCGTGGTGTAGCGGCCCAACATGCCAGCCTGTCACGCTGGAGATCGCCGGTTCGAATCCGGTCGGGTCCGCCACCTTCGCATCCATCCGACGCCCCGTTCGCCCGCCCGAGCGGGGCGTCTCCTTGTCACCCTCACCGGTCGAATACGATCCTGCCGGTGATTGCCGGTTCGAGCGCTCGCAGGCCGATCGTCGTCGCGCTGGGTGTCGTCCTGGCCGGCGTCCTCCTCGCGACCTCGGGCACGTGGCTACACCTGGCGCCCGCGGCGACCCAGCTTCCACCCTCGGCCGCGGCCGACCCGTCGATTCCGGCAACGACCGACGGTTCCACGGCGCCCGCCAGCTCGCCGTCGTTGCAGCCCTCGCCGAGCCCCGCGGCGTCCGCGGCAGCGCGGCCGATGAACGGCAATGTCGACGTCGCGGTCGTGCCCGCCGTCGGCTTTCGGTCGGCCTGGACGTCGACCGGGACGGCCGAGGTCGCCGACATCCTTGCCGGCAAGAGCAAGCGGTATGCTGCGATCGAGCTCTCGTCGGCGGACCGGGACGCCATCCTTGAGGTGCTGGGAGCGTCATCCGCCGCGCTGGCGACATCGAACCGGATCCGAATCGCAGCTGATGCCGCGCGCCTGGTCGGCGACCTCACGTCGCACGCCGATCGCTTGGGATTCGTGCGAGCCGACGACGTCCGGCCGGCCATCCGCGCCCTCGCCTGGGAGGGCCGCGAGCTGTTCGGCGGCAGTCGCGCGCGGACCCTCGCCGATTGGCCCCTCACGATCCGGCTGCCCGAGGCGAGCGCCTCGAGCGCCACGCCGTATAACCCGGCGACGGCGTGGTCGATGGTGGCCGGCGGCGACATCAACCTCGACGGTGCCGTGGCGTTCGCGGTCAAGGACCGCGGGCTCGGCGTCGACTACCCGTGGGCCGGCGGGACGGCCGAGATCACGTCGCGCTATTGCTGCAGCCGCTACGGCTTCGAGCTGGCCCAGGTCCGCCGGACAGGCAACACGGGTGCGGTCGCCGCGCTCCTCTCCGGGGCGGACCTGGCGATCGCGAACTTCGAAAATCCGGCACCGAATGCCTTCACCTACCACCGGGGCGGCTTCACCTTCAGCGCCGACCCAGCCCTCATCGAAGGCCTGAAGAACACGGGCATCGACTGGGTCTCGCTCGCCAACAACCACATCGGCGACGCCGGCGGCAGAGGCGTCGTCGAAACGGCCGCAAATCTCGATCGATGGGGGATCGCGCATGGTGGTGCCGGTGCGAACCTGCGGGAGGCTCGCGCGCCCAGCCTGCTCCGCGCCGGCGACAGCAGCGTGGCGATTCTCGCCTACGACACCATCCGGGCGGACTACGCCGCGGGACCGTCCCGAGCCGGCTCCAATCAGATGACGGTCGCGCGGGTGACCGACGACGTCGCGGCTGCGAGGGCTGCCGGTGCCGACGTCGTGATCGTGTTCCCGCACTGGGGCGTCGAGTACACCGCGCAGCCCACGAAGCTGCAGCGCGCGCTGGCCCATGCGGCGATCGACGCCGGCGCCGATCTGGTGCTGGGCAACCACACCCACTGGGTTGGTGCGATGGAGGTCTACCGCGGGCACCCGATCGTGTACTCGCTGGCGGACTTCGTCTTCAACATCGATCGATCCGAGAAGACCATGGAGGGAATCCTGGTCGAGACGACGTACGCCGGCAGCCGGCTCGTCCAGCTCCGGATCCACCCGTTCTTCGTCGTCGACCGCGCTCAGCCAAACCTGCTCGATCCTGCCGGAAGCGGCGGCGTGGTCCTCGAGCAGCTTTTCGGTGCGTCCAAGGGGCTGCTTCCGTGGTGATTCGAGGCGGCGACTGAGCCGCACCAGTCCCGGCCCTCCCCGTACCTTCGTTGGGCGGACGCGGGGTGGTGCGTCCGCGCATCCTTCGCGGCGTTGTGATCGGCTCGATCGGATCGCGTCTACGGCTGGTCCTGCGGCAGCCCGGGCCGCTGGACCGCGCGAGCCGGGCAATGGACGCTACCGACCTGCCCGAGGTCGACTTCGTCGCCTATTCCACGAGCGAGCGCCTCTCGGGCCGGATCCGGCTCGATCGCGCGCGACTCACGGACATGCTCAACACGCATCGCGAGTTCGTGCTGGTCGACGCGCTCGCGGAGCGGCTGCCCGAGGGCGGCTCGATGGTGGTGTCGGAGATCCTGGTCGCGCGCCATGAGCTGGCTCTCGTGCGCGCCGGCGGACCGCGTGGCGACCGCGCCCTGCGGGTCCCGACCACGAAGCATCGATTGGTGCTGCGCTCCGGCCGCTACCTGGTCTCGGGGCGGCTCCACAGCGGCGCCGGCGAGGATCCCCTGAGGGCGCTCCGAGCCCGCGATCCGATGGTGCCGCTCACGGACGCCTCGATCATGTTCCGCCTCGGGCCCGACGTCGTCGAGGAGCCCGGCGGCACGATCGTCGTCAATCGGGATCTCGTCGAATGGGTCCGCCAGGGCGAGCTCGACGCCCGCTCCCTGGACCTGCCGCACCGCTGACGCGCCGGTGAGGCGCCACTGACGCACCTCCGTCGGCAGTTCTGGCCGTCAGCGCGCTACTACCATCGGCTCCGTGCGCGAACCACCTACGAATCAAGGACCCCTGGCCGGCCTCCGGATCGTGGATTGTTCGACGGTCCTGGCCGGACCGTTCTGCACGATGCTGCTCGGTGATCTGGGGGCGGACATCATCAAGGTCGAGCCACCCGAAGGCGACGCCACCCGCGGCTGGGGCCCGCCGTGGGTCGGCGAAGAGGGCGCGGGGACTCGCACGGCGGCGTATTACCTCGCGGTCAACCGCAACAAGCGGAGCATCCGGCTCGACCTTTCGAGAGAGCCGGGTCGAGAGGTCCTGCGCCGGCTGCTCCGGAACGGCGACGCGGTCGTCGAGAACTTTCGAATCGGCGGGTTCGCGCGGCTTGGCTTCTCCGACGACGTCCTGCACGAGCTCAACCCGGGCCTGATCCACCTCGCGATCAGCGGCTTCGGCACGCACGGCCCGGATTCAGGAAAGCCCGGCTACGACTTCGTCATCCAGGCGATCGGCGGGCTCATGTCGATCACCGGCGAGCCCGGCGGCCGCCCGATGAAGGTCGGGGTCGCGATCAGCGATGTCGTCAGCGGGCTCTTCGGGACGGTGTCGCTGCTCGCCGGGCTCCTGGCGCGCGCGCGGTCGTCGGACGCGGAAGGTCATGAGGTCCGCCGGGACGAGGTCGGCGGGGGGAGAAGCGGCGGCCAACGGATCGACGTTTCGCTGCTCCAGAGCACGCTCGCGATGCTCGTGAACCAGGCGCAGAGCGCCCTCGTCACGGGCGTAGCGCCCGCCCGTCGCGGCAACGCCCATCCGAGCATCGTGCCGTACGAGACGTTCACCACGTCCGACGGGGAGATCGCGGTCGCGGTCGGCAGCGAGCGGCAATGGGCCCGCCTCGGACCGGCGATCGGGCTCCCGGCACTGGCCACGGAGGCGAGATTCGTCACGAATGGCGACCGGGTCGAGCATCGCGACGAGCTCATTCCGATCCTCGCCGCGCGCTTCGTCACCGCGCCGAGCGCGTCGTGGCTCGCGCGCCTCGATGACGCCGGTATCCCGGCCGGTCCGATCCTCGACCTGCCGGCTGCGTTCGGCTCGCCACAGGCCGTCGCCCTGGGCAGCCGCGTGCCTCTGGAGCATCCCACCCTCGGACCAGTCGATCAGGTCGGCATCCCATTCGAGCTCTCAGCGACGCCCGCCGCGATCCGGACGCCGCCGCCGCTGCTCGGCGAGCACACGGACGAGATCCTCGTGGAGCTCGGCTACGACGCAGCCGCCATCGAATCGCTTCACGCCGGAGGTGTGATCTAGCCAGCCGCGACTTCTGGCCTTGAGGATCCACCCGCCTTGGGGATCCGAATGTTCACGCGATGCTCAGATTCGGGGCATCCCGGCAAGAAGTGCGATCACAGCTCCTCGCGCCTGAAGCGCCACAAGGCGAGTCCGAGCGAGACGGCGATCAACCCGATGGCCATCGCGATCGTGCGCGGCGGATCGAGGTCGCCACTGACCTCATCGAGCGCGACCGCCTTCGCGACATTGACCAGTCCGGCCGGCAGCCACGGGTTGAGCGTCGAGACGAGCGACACCAGCGACAGGCCGATCAACCCGGCGAACCCCACCGCCGCGGCGCCGAGGGGCGAGCGCAATGCGGCCGAACCCAGGAACGTGATGGAGACATAGACCATCGTCGAGAGCCAGATGATCATCGCCATCGAGATCCAGGGGAAGACCGGCGGCGCCTCGAACAGCAGCGTCGTGTACAGCCAGGCGCCGACGACCGCAAGCGTGGTCGCGAGCCCGAAGATCATTCCCAGGGCCACGAATTTCGCCCATAGGAAGGCCGCGCGGCTGACCGGCTTCGCGAGGACGAGCGCCACCGTCCCGCGCTCCTTCTCGGCGGCGACGCTGCCCATGGTGATCAGGACGGCCGCCAAAGCCCCGAACTGGATGACGTTCTTGAGCAGCTGGTCGATGACGTCGACGACGCCCATCTCGGGCAGGCCGATCTCGAAGTCCGGCGGCGCGAAGATCCGGATGATCTGGGGCAGGTAGCGGGTCACGACCGGCGAAAGGATGCCCAGCACCACGAACAGGCCGCACACGATCCCGAGCCGGTACGTCCGCCAGGCTTCGATGGCCTCCTTCTCCAGGAGCACGCGATAACCGGTCACGAATCGCGGCCCACGAGCTGCAGGAAGACGTCCTCGAGCGACGGCCGCTCGCGCCGGAAGGCTGAGATTGGCAGCCCCGTCGCGACGACCGCTGCCAGCAACTCCTTCGACGCCCGCGCGTCGTCCGTCACGGCGACGCGCAGGGTCGCCTCAGTGACGCTGACCTCGCCCACCCAGGGCTCGCGTGCGAGCCGCGCCGCGAGCCCGGCGAGGGCCGGCTCGTTGAGCGCCAGCCCCGGGCCCGGATCGGCTTCGATGACGTACACCGGCGGTGCGAACCGGCCGAGCAGCTCATCAATCGTCGACTCGATCACGAGTCGTCCCTGATCGAGGATTGCGACACGGTCGCAGACCCGCTCGACGTCCGACAGCACATGTGTCGAGAAGACGACGGTTGCGGATTCGCGCAGCTCGCCGATGAGCTCAAGGAGGTCGCGCCGGCCCTCGGGGTCGAGCGACGACACCGGCTCGTCGAGGATCAGCAGGTCCGGCTCGCCGATCAATGCCTGCCCGATGCCGAGGCGCTGGCGCATGCCGCCCGAGTAGCCCGAGATGCGCCTCCCAGCGGCGTCCGCGAGTCCGACGCGTTCGAGCGTCACGTCGACCCTGCTCGAGACAACGGCGCGGGGCACCCCCACGAGAGCGGCGACGAACTCGAGCAGCTCGCGGCCGGTCATCCAGCCGTAGAAGCGGGGATCCTGGTCGAGCACGCCGATGTGGCGTCGAGCCTCGAGGCCATCGCCGAAGGTGACCGGCCGGCCGGCCACCGTAGCCGCGCCGCTGGTCGGCCTGGCCAGCCCGGTCAGGAGCCGGATCGTCGTGGTCTTGCCGGCACCGTTTGGGCCGAGCAGCCCGAAGACGATTCCACGCGGGATCTCCAGGTCCAGCGCATCGAGCGCAAGGATCTTCCCGAATCGCTTCGTCAACCCGCGGGTCACGATCGCCGGCGTGTCGGCGGCGTCGGCCGCGGTCTCCGCGCCGGGCGGCGCTGCCGGGCCCGTCATTCGTTCGTCCGGCCGATCGTGAAATACAGCAGCGGCCCGAGCAGCTGGAGGAACGCGATGATCAGGCCCCAGAGGAGCTTCGAGTCGCCCCGAACCCGGCGCTCGGGCCGCATCAGGTCGCGGAGCGCCACGACGATCAGCACGACCTGCAGCGCGATGATCGGCAGCAGGATCGGCAGGAGTTCCATCGGGCCACCATAGCCCCGCCGCCCCGACGGCGCGGCTAGACTCGCCCCGATCCCGTCGGCGGCACTACCTGAGGGTCATAGGACATGTCCGATTCCCGAGAGCGCTGGGCGCTCATCCTCGGCGGCTCATCGGGCATGGGCGAGGCGACCGCCCGGGCCCTGGCCGCGGCCGGCTACAACATCTGCGGCATCCATCTCGATTTCCGTGCCGCCCTCCAGCATGTCCAGGACCTGAAGTCCGACCTCACAGCGCTCGGCCGTGACGTGCTGTACATCAACATGAACGCCGCGGACGACGAAAAGCGCGCGGCCGCCCTCGCCGAGCTGGGCTCGCGCTTCGAGGCGGCCCGGGCGGCCGGCCGCGAGCCGTACGTCCGCGTGGTCATGCACTCGCTCGCATTCGGCAGCCTCGTGCCGTTCATCGCGGAGGACCCAAAGGGCGCCGTCGACCGGAAGAAGATGGAGATGACCCAGGACGTGATGGCCAACAGCCTCGTGTACTGGGTCCAGGACCTGTATCGGGGCGGCTTCCTCGGTGACGGCTCGAAGGTCTACGCGATGACCTCGGAGGGCTCGACCCGTGTCGTGCCCTCGTACGGCGTCGTCTCGTCGGCCAAGGCGGCCCTCGAGTCCCACGTCCGACAGCTCGCCATGGAGCTTGCCCGCCTCGGCTCGGGCGTCACCGTCAACGCGATCCGGGCCGGCGTCACGATGACGCCCGCGCTCATGAAGATCCCGGAGCACGACATGATCATCGCGGCAGCCACGGCCAGGAACCCAACCGGCCGCATGACGACGACCCAGGACGTCGCGAACGCGATTGTTGCGCTGTCGGGCGAGGGCACGGGCTTCATCAGCGGCGAGGTCATCGGGGTCGACGGCGGGGAGTACGTCACGGGCTCGTGACCGACCGGCGTTTCCCGCAGATCCTGACGTGCCGAAGCACTACGGGCCGTACCTGGTGATCTCGACGTAGGCCTGGCCGCCAATCTGGTCGAAGGTGCTTGTTGAGCGTGCTGCCGTCACGAACTGCGAGCCTTCCCAGTAGGCGACGCCCGTGGTCGGTCTCGTGTCGAGCTCCTGATCGTCCAGGGTTGGGGTGAGCCCGATCACGAGCTTGGGCTCGAACATCGTGATCTGCCAGCCGCTTGGATAAGTGGTCCCGGTGCGCGGGCTCGTCCAGGTCCCCAGCGTCTCGACCTCGAACGCGCTGGCATCGAGGCGTGTGACCGCGCTCGCGGGATCGACGCGGGTGCCGTAGGTGAGCACCGGCTTGCCGTCGACGTTTCGAACAACCGAGAACGTCAGGTCCGTATTGTCGTCGAGGTTGATCGCGAACCAGTCCCAGCCGCCGCCACCGACCGAGACGAAGTCGCCCCACTGGTGGTCGAACCAGGCGATCCCCGTGACCGCGATCTCACGGCCGTCGAGCGTCAGCTTGCCGGTCGCGTCGAGGCGCGTTCGCGAGTAGTAATACGACGAGCCCGCCGCGCCGAAGTCGACGAAGCCGTCGCCGTCGTGAAGCGCAGGGGGCTTTTTCGCACGCAGGTTGAGCGTGAGCCTGAACGATGCGCCGGCGTTTGCCGCCTCGGCCGGCGCGAGCGCCGCCTCGATCCGGTCGACCCCGTTCGCACCGGCCAGCCGCCACGGCAAGATCGGCGAACCGCTGATCCCGCCGGGCCCGCGGGGCATCGGCCCAGGCCCGCCGACCCGGAGGTCGAAGCCGGTCGGTTGGCCGGCCGCGTCGCGTGGCGACTGATCTACCTGCGGCCCGATCTCGGTGCGCTGGGCATAAGGGAAACGCTTGCCACGTTCGTCGGTCAACGCGAGGTGGGCCGCCCACGCCGCCGGCACCGATCCGCGCTCAGCCCGGAAGACCACCGCCTCGAAGCCGAACCTTCGCCCGTGGTCGGCCTTCAGGTGGCCGGTGTAGTACCACCATTCGGTGAGCCGATCGTGCGGCCCGTCGTCGCGCGGCAGGGCGATAGGGATCGGGTCGCCCGGGCGCGATGGCGCCGGACTCGCGACGGCGGGCGAGGGGAACGCGAGCGGCTGGTTGGCCAGGATCGGCCCGCCGCCGCAGCCGCCGACGACGACTGCGAGGACCAGCAAGCCAACGATCGCGGGCAGGCGCCGGGCGATGACGTCCGGCAGCCACCAGTTCCAGCGGCCCAGCAGGCGCATGGTCGCGGGCACCAGCAACGCCCGGACGATGGTCGCGTCGAGCGCGACCGCGATCGCGATGCCGACGCCGAGGGCCTTGATGAGCACGATGTCGGCGAAGGCAAACGAGCCCGCGACCACGATCACGATCAGCGCAGCAGACGTGACAATCCGGCCGCTCCGCTCCAGGCCGTGCGCGACCGCGGTCGGGTTGTCGCCCGTCGCCTCCCAGCTCTCGCGCATGCGCGTCAGCAGGAACACCTCGTAGTCCATCGACAGCCCGAACAGCACGCAGAACAGGATCACCGGCTGGGTGGTCTCGACGAAGCCCAGGGGCCGCGTGCCGAAGAGCATCGACAGGTTGCCGTCCTGGAAGATCCACACGAGCGCCCCGAACGAGGCCGCGATCGATAGCGAGTTCATCGCCAGCGCCTTGAGCGGCAGGAGTAGCGAGCGCAGCAGGAGCAGGAGCACCAGGTAGGTGCTGACGAGGATAAACACCGCCGTTCGCGGGAATTCCGCGCCGATCCCGGTAACGACGTCTTCGACGTCCGCCGCGCCTCCGCCGACGAGGACCGTCGTGCCCCCCGGAGGCGCGAGCGGACCAGTGTCCGATCTGAGGTCGCGGACCAGCTCGCGGGCGATCGCCTCGTTGGGCCCGTACGGGGTGACGATCGTGAAGCCGGTCAGGTCGCCCCGGGTCGTCGCGTTCAGCACCTCGGCGATGTACCGATCCGGCGGCCGGCCGCCGGGTCGGTAGAGCAGCTGGTACTGCTCGAGCGTCAGCCGGGGATCCACGTCCACGAGACTGTCGACCCGGTTGATCCGGGGGTCGGCGGCGAGCCGGCGAGAGTACTCGTACATCGCCGCGAGATTCGCCGCGTCCGTCGCCGGCCCCGTTGTCCGGACCGCAAGGACGATCGGCGCGAACGGGCCTGGGCCGAACTCCCTCGTCAGCCGATCGAAGGCATCGCGCGACGGTGCGCTCTCCGGCAGGATTCGGGCGTCGGGCGCATTGAACCGGACGTGCAGGAACGGCGTGCCGAGAACGAGGAGCAGCGCGAGGGTCGGCACGAGGACCGCGACCGGCCGACGCATCACCCACCAGGCGAGGCGCCACCAGGCGCCTTGCTCCGGCGCGCGAGGGCGGACGCGACGGACCCGCAGGCGCTCCAGGTTGACGCCCGCGATGGCCAGCGCGGCTGGCAGCAGCGTCATCGCTGCGAGGACCGCGAGCGCCACGACAAGCGCGCCGGCGATCCCGACCGAGCGGAGGATCATGAATCCGAAGAGGACGAGCCCGAGCAGGCCGAGCAGCACGGTGAGACCCGAGAAGAACACGGCTCGCCCGGCCGTGCGCACCGTCGCGCCGACGGCTGCCTCGACGGCGTCCTCGCGCCAGCCGCGGGCCGCGAGCTCCTCACGGAAACGGCTCGTCATCAGCAGCGAGTAGTCGACGCCGAGTCCCAGCCCGAGCAAGGTCGCGAGATTCAGCACGAAGATGCTCATCGGAGTGAGCCCGGCGATGAAGAAGATGCCGGCAAGAGCCACCACCACCGCGGCGCCTCCGACGATCAGCGGCACGGCCGACGCGACGACCGAGCCGAAGACGAGCAGCAGCGCGAGCGCCGCCAGCGGCAGCGAGATCAGCTCGCTTCGTTGCAGGTCGGCCTCCGAGATCGCCTGCACGTCGCCGTAGAACGCAGGACCGCCGGACAGGCCCACCTCGAGCCCGGGGGGGTTGTGCAGCGCGGCTCGCAACCCGGGAAGCGCTCGCGGCGAATCATCGGCGGCGAGGTCGAGCAGGACGATGTCGTAGGCGGTGTGGCCGTCCACGGAGACCTGGCGCGTGGAAAGCAGGTGCGACAGGATTCTCTGGACATGGGGCGCGCTCGGGACCGCCGCCACCGCCGCCGCCGCGGCGGCCTCGAACGCCGGGTCGCCGGCGCGGGTGGCATCCGAATGAAGAACGACGACGACCGCCGCCTGGGGCACGCCGATCTCGCTCCCGAGCAGCGCCTTCGCCTGGGCGGACTCGAGATCGTCGCGGATGAACCCACCGGCGCGCAGGGCACCGGGTGCCTGGAGGGCGAACGGCACCGACAGCACCACGAACGCGATCCAGGCGATGACGACGGGCCAGCGATGGCGGGCACACCATCGACCGAGACGCTCGAACCGATTCACGCTCGAGGCCATCGGAGGTGCGTGGGACATGGCCGGGCAAGGTCTCGGTTCATCGGCTCGACCATGCTAGCCCTCTGCTAGCATCTCCCTCGCTCAGGTGGCCGTGCGGCGCGACGAGGACTCAGCGTGGCGATCTTCACCCTCTGGTTTGAGAACTTCCCGAACAACTTGCCCGCCCTGTTCATCTCGGTCGTGGTGGCCGTGACGTTCGTGGTGATCTTCCTCAAGGCAGCAAGCTCAGCCGACGGCCGCTCCCGCTGGACCAAACGCATCACCGGCCCAAATGGCAAGTGGTTCTTCGGCCTGCTGTTCCTCGGCTGGGCGGTCGTGTTCGGCGTCGGCCTGCAGCTGGTCCCGCACCAGGGCACGAACTCGCCCTATGGCGGCCTCGGCCTGATCGCCCTGTTCACGGGCTTCTTCATCTCGATGGGCTTCATCTGGAGCGTGATCGGGGAGTAGCCGGGCGCGTCCGGGTCAGGTGCGCCGGGGATCAGACGAGTGTGGCGTCAGGCGCGCTTCCGGGCGATCCAGGCCTCTTCGGAGGGCCATTTCCGGGCCCACTCGGACGTCACGAACGTCCAGCGCTTCTCGCCGGTCGCGCCTTCGGGCGCCTGGATCTCGACGAGGCGCTCGATCTCGAACCCCGTGTCGCGAAGCAGGCGGATCCACTCGCCGTGGGGCAGGTGGAACTCCACCGACGTGTCGTCCGGCCAGACCATGCGGTGCATCCCGAAATAGGGCCGGAGGAGCTCGGTGCCCGCGGGCCCGTCCGCTTCGAGGTCGGGCACCGTCAGCTGCAGCAGGGGCGAGTTCGTGATGAACATGAGCTGCCCGCCCGGTCGCAGCAGCCGGGCCGCCTCAGGGATCCAGGCGTACGGATCGGCCCAGAGCGCGGCGCCGTACTCGCTGACAGCGAAGTCGAAGCTGGCGTCATCGAAGGGTGTCGTCTCGGCATTGCCCAGATGGAGTGGGAACCCAATTCCGAACTCCTTCTGGAGCGTCCGGGCCGTCTCGAGCTGGGCCGGCGAGTTGTCGATTCCGACCGGCCGCGCCCCGCGACGCGCGAGCCACGCCGAGACGTAGCCCGTGCCGCAGCCCAGCTCGACCGTGTCCTTGCCCTCGAGATCCGGCGGCAGCAGCCGCAGGTCCGACTCCGGAACGTGCCACAGGCCCCACTCGGGTTCCGTTTGGGCCCAGTTCCGGTGGCCCGGCTCGACGTACTCCGCGGCGTAGCGATCCCAGGCCTCGCGATTCGCGCGGACATGCTCGGGTAGCTGGTCGGTCGACATCGGATCGCGATGGTAGCCCCGTTCGCTTGGCACCCGATTGCAAGGCGAAGGCCCGGGAATCCCTCGCTTGGGATCGGGCCTGCGCTCACCATGGAGTCGGTCAGGTCGCAACGTACTGGGGAACGGCCTTGGTCGATGCACGCATTCTTGCTTTCTCCTGGCAATCGTCCGGTTCGGGTCGGGCGGACGAGCGCCGGCGCCACCCGATGATCGTCGCGAACCCACCGGGTGACCTGGAGTTCCGAGCCCTGATCGACCGGTTCCTGCTGTCTGGTGGCGGTGGGCCGCAGGACCTCGAGGCGATGCTCCGCACCTCGTACCCTCAGGCGGTCGTCCGCCGCCGGGGGCTTGCTGGGGAGAACCTCGAGACCTGGTACGTCTATCGGGATGGTCACTGGATCCGGAGCGAGGGCAATGTCGAACCCTGAAGACGAGCGCGTGCGCGAGGACCTCGAAGCGACCTCGGAGTCCCTCGAGGTCGACGCCAAGCGCCTTGCGCGCCTCGAGCACGACAAGCGGAACCTCGACGCGGCCGATCCCCAGGTCGATTTTTTGTCGATCGAAGCCGAGCGCCTGGCCCTCGAGATCCAGCAGAAGAGCCGCATCGAACGCGATCTGGCCGACGACCTGACGCCTGGCGGCGAACCGCCGACTCGGTCGCACTAGCCCGCCAACGCCTGCTCGACGGTCCGGGCACATCGGGCGGTCGTCGAAGCCGATCGGCTGGACCCGTACGGGACCCTCGCGCTATGATCCGCCGACTTGCAGAGTGCATAGACTTTATGCAGTCGAACCAGCTGGCCGGACCATCGCATCGGAGATCGCCCCTTCGTGGATGCCCAGGAGATCAAGGCAGCGGTCGCCCATCAGGCGGCCGCGCACGCGCTCGCCGAGCAGCCGTTCGTCAATCGGCGGGACCCCGCGCTCGCGCTGGGGCCCGACGGCAAGCCCGCCCGCAGCCGTCGTGCGCCGATGTGGGCCGACATCCCCGAAGAGAAGTGGGACGACTGGCGCTGGCAGCTCAGCCACCGGATCAACACGGTCGACGAGGTCGGCCAGGTCCTCAACCTCACCAACGAGGAGCGGGCCGGGCTCACCGCCGATGACAAGTTCCGGGTCGACATCACGCCGTATTTCGCGAGCCTGACCGACCCCGACGACCCGAACGACCCGATTCGCCGGCAGGTGATCCCGCTCGGCCGCGAGCAGCAGGCATTCACCGCGATGATGGAGGACTCGCTCGCCGAGGACCGCCACTCCCCGGTGCCGGGCCTGGTGCATCGCTACCCCGACCGGGTGCTGATGCTCGTCACGACGCAGTGCGCGAGCTACTGCCGCTACTGCACGCGCAGCCGGATCGTCGGCGACCCCACCCAGAACTTCAACAGCCGCGACCATGAGGCCCAGCTCGAGTACCTCCGCCGGACGCCGCAGGTTCGGGACGTGCTGATCTCGGGCGGCGACGGCCTGACGCTCGCGCCGAAGCTGTTTGAGAAGATCCTGCGGGGGCTCCGCGAGATTCCCCACATCGAGATCATCCGGATCGGCTCGAGGGTGCCGGTCTTCCTGCCCCAGCGGATCGACGACGAGCTCTGCGCGATGCTCGAGAAGTACCACCCGCTCTGGATCAACCTCCATTTCAACCACCCCAACGAGATCACGCCTGAGGTCAGCCGCGCGGTCGACAAGCTGACCAAGGCCGGCCTCCCGGTGGGCAACCAGAGCGTCCTCCTCGCTGGCGTCAACGACTGCGTCCACATCCAGCGCGCGCTCGTCCACCGGCTCGTCGAGAACCGTATCCGGCCGTATTACCTGTACCAGTGCGATCTGGTGGAGGGCTCGGGCCACTTCCGGACGCCGGTCGGGAAGGGCCTCGAGATCATGGAGGGCCTGCGCGGCCACACCTCCGGCTACGCCGTCCCCACGTTCGTGATCGATGCGCCCGGCGGCGGCGGCAAGATCCCGGTGATGCCCAATTACCTGATCAGCTACTCGGACCACAAGGTCGTCCTCCGCAACTACGAGGGCTACATCACGACCTACGAGGAGCCTGAGACGTACCAGCGCCACGACCAGGCCGCGTGCGCCTACTGCCAGCACGAGCGCCCCGAGCCCGGCCAGTCGGGCGTTCTTGGGCTGCTCGAGGGCGAGCGGATGTGGATCGAGCCCAAGGACTTCGAGGACGTCCACACCCGCGGCAACACCGAGGCCCACCGGCTCCAGGATCCGTCCAAGTGGGTCCCGTTCGGCGTCGGGGCGATCGAGGGGCAGGCAGCCCGGCCGCTTAAGGTCCTCGATTCCGGGGCGAAGGCCGCGACCGCCACAAATGCGGGCGTCGCGTACGCGCCCGGCGAGGAGCCGCGACCGCGCGATGGCGAGCCGACCGCATCGGCCCACGGAGAGCTCCTCTGACGCAGCCGGCCGACCTGGGCGCGGTCCGCGCCGCGCCCGCCGGAATGCCGGCGCCGGACCTCACGCCGCCGGTGATCGCGGAGTCCGCTGACCCGTTCGGCGCCCTGCGCGTCGTCGACCTGGTCGCCCGCCTCGAGCGCGGCCGACCGATCGCGCTCTCGGCGGTCGTCGATCGCCTAAACGCGACGTACCTCGACTGGTTGTTCGACGCGCGCGTCGTCGCCGACGCGCTGGTCCAGCTGCAGGCGAACTGGCTGGCCGACTACCGCAACTCCACCGGCGTCGTGCTCGACGACGGCCCTCGCGGCCCGACCCTGACGATCGAAGACTCGAGCCGGGTCGACCCATGGATCGCGCGACAGGCGCAGCGACTCGCTGACGCGTGCCGGGAAGTGCTGACGGACTTCAGCCGGCGCGACCGACGGGCCGGCGAGGGCTGACCGCCGAGCTGACGATTCGTTCACCAGCCGATCACCGGCCTGTGGATATGATCGGGACCATGCAAGGGCACCGGACGGAAATCGAGGGCAGGCTCGCGCCGGGCGTTCGGCTGATCGAGCTGCCGGAGCTGGCGGAACAGGCCCCGATGGACGTCGCCGAGCGCTTCCTGGACCTGTCGGGGCTTGTTCTCCTGGAGAGTGCGCGACCCGGGCGGAATGTCCGCTGGACCTACCTCACGGCCGACCCGGTCGCGGTTCTCGACACTCCCTCGGAGGGTCGGGATCCATTCGCGAGCGCGCGCCGCCTCATGGCTCGCCTGACCTCCGATTCGGTCGGGGGTGAAACCGTGCCACCATTTCTCGGCGGCCTGGCGGGCTTCCTCGGCTACGACTTCGGACGCCGGTTCGAGCGACTGCCGTCGATCGCGATCGCCGACCAGGAGCTGCCGACGCTGCGCCTGGCGCTGCACGACTGGGTGATCGTCTGGGATCGGCGCGAAGGTCGGGCCTGGCTGGGTGGCCGGGCCGTCGACGAGCGGATCGGCCGCCTGGATCGGCGATTGGGCGAGGTGCGCGAGCGGCTGGCGGCGCCGCGGCCGGCGGGCCCGAGTCGCGATCGCCACGACGTGGGGGGCATCGAGCTGCGCTCGGGGCTCGACCGAACGGCCTACGAAGCGGGTGTCGGCTCGATCCGTCAGTCGATCGCGGAGGGGCAGGTCTACCAGGCCAACCTGACCCGACGGCTCGAGGCGCCGTTCCGCGGCGATCCTTGGCCCCTCTACCGCCGGCTCCGGACCGGCGATCCAGCGCTCTTCGCCGCCTACCTCGATCTCGGGCCGAATCCCCTCACGGGAGCGCCGCGGGCGATCGTCTCGGCCTCGCCCGAGCCGTTCATCGCCGTCTCGAGCGGCGGCGACGTCGCGACTAACCCGATCAAGGGCACGCGTCCGCGTGGCCGCGATCGTGACGACGACCGGCGGCTTGCGTGCGACCTCCTCGCCTCGGCGAAGGACCGGGCTGAGAACGTCATGATCGTCGACGTCCTGCGGAACGATCTCGGGCGCGTGTGCCGGCCCGGCAGCGTTCGCGTACCGCGACTGTGCCGGCTCGAAAGGACGGCGGCCGTCCAGCACCTCGTCAGTACGGTCACTGGAGGCCTCGCCCCGGGCCGCGATGCCTTCGACCTGCTCGCGGCCTCTTTCCCGGGCGGCTCCATCACGGGCGCGCCCAAGATCCGGGCCATGGAGCTCCTCGAGCGCCTCGAGCCCGTGCGCCGCGGGCCGTATGCCGGAATCGCCGGATGGCTCGGACCCGATGGCGCGATGGCAACGAGTATCCTCATCCGGACGTTTGTCGCCGACGGCGAACGGCTGAGCCTGCACGTCGGTGGCGGGATCACGTGGCGCAGCAACCCGGCGGCCGAGTGGGACGAGACGGTCGCCAAGGCCCGCGGCCCCCTTACCGCCATCGGCGCGCGTGAGGTGTCGTGAGCGACCTCGCCGGCCGCCACATCTGGATCGACGGCAAGATCGCGCCGGCCGAGGGCCGCCACGTGTCGGCCTTCGATCGGGGCTTCCAGCTGGGCGACGGCGTGTTCGAGACACTTCGCGCCCGAGCCGGACGCCCAACCGAGCTGGCCGAGCACCTCGGCCGTTTGCGCCATTCGGCCGAGGGCCTCGACATCACCCTGAGTCCTTCGCTCGAGGTGGACGTGACCGCCGGAATCGCCGCGCTCCTGGCGGCTGAAGGGCTTGATGGACCCGAAGGGGATGCGTCGGTTCGGATCACGTTGACCCGTGGTGCGATCGCCGGGCGCGGCCTCCTTCCAGCTGAGCACTCCGAGCCGACGGTCGTGATCCAAGCCTGGCCGGTTACGCCTGCGCCCGCGGGCCACCTCGAACGGGGCCTGCACCTCGTCGTGAGCTCGGTCCGGCGCGACCCCGCGAGTCCGCTCGCCGCGCTCAAGACGACGAGTCGCGCCGACTACGTCTTCGCGCGCCTCGAGGCCCGTCGCGCGGGCGCCGAGGACGCGCTGTTCCTGACGATTGACGGGCGGCTGTCGGAGGCGACCAGCGCGAACATCTTCCTGATCCGCGGGACGGAGCTCGCGACACCCGGGCTCGACTGCGCCATCCTGCCCGGGACGACGCGGACGTGGATCCTTGCTTGGGCCGGATCCGCCGGGCTGGCGCCGGTCGAGGGCTCCCTCGGGCCGAGCGACCTCGCCGCGGCTGACGAGGCCTTCGTCTGCTCCAGCGTCGCCGGCATCCTGCCGGTCACCAGGTTCCAGGGCGCGTCGATCGGAACCGGCCGACCGGGCCCCTGGACGCTGCGCGCTCGCGAAACCCGCGAGGCATTCATCCGCGGTGAGGGCAGGTGACGCGCGAGGAGCTGGTGCGGAGCACGCGTCAGCTGATCGACGAAGGCGAGCGCCTCACCGCCAACCCCAGCCACGCTGCGCTCAAGGTCTGGCTGCAACTCTCTGACGATCTCCTCGGTCGCGCGTGGGGCTCGATGGACCGATACCACCTGGCCTGGCTCTCGGTCGGCCGCCCCGGCGCCAGCATTCGAGGCCGCGCCATGACGCCCGAGGAGGAGACGAGCTACGTCCGCGAGGTCGCGGCGGCGAAGACGGCGGTCCTCCGGATGAGCGTGGAAGCCCTGACCCGGCACGGCATGCCGTTCGTGGGCGAGACGCGCGAGTAAACCTGCGCGATCGGTCCTCGCCCCAGCCCGAGCTTAGGTCTTCCTGATGGACTCGGTCAGCTTCGAGCCATCGATCTGGTAGACGTAGCAGACGACCTTCCGCTGGCCGGCTCGCCACTCCTCCGCCGTCGGCCGGATCGGGGCCATCCCATATCGCTGGTCGACGGTGAAGTCGATGCCCGTGTATTGCTGAAAGGCCGTCAGGCAGCGATCCGTCTCGAACTCGAAAAATGCGTCGTCGGACGGAAAGGCATCGGTCGCGGGCGCCACGTCACCGACGAACAGGACCTCCCCGTCGTGCGGCTGGCTGCATGGCACGACAGTGTTCTCGGTCCTGTCGACCTCGCTCGGCTCGGTGAAGCAGTCGCCGACGTGAAGTCGGGGCTGATTAGCCGTCAGGAACGACACGCCGACCCATGCCAGTGCGGCGACGGCCGCGATGAGTCCGACGCGGATCGCGATCATCCGCACCCGAAGCTCCGCGTCAGATGCGCCGGACCAGGATGGCCCGATCCTCCCGGTCGAAATCGTACCCGGGCTGTGCCCGCGTTCCGTAGAGGTTCTGGGTCCCGGGTCCCGCCTCCACCTCGAACCCGAGCGCCCGATGAAAGGCGATCGACGTCCGATTCCCGGGCCACGTGATCGCCTGAACCTCGTGGCGGCCGGCGTCTCGCGCGTCGCTGAAGAACCGGTCGTACAGCGCCCGTCCGACGCCGTGCAGACGGAGATTCGGATTCGTTCCGATGAGGCGGCAGTAGGCGACGTCAGCCTGGTCGGGCGAATGGAATCCAATGAGGAAGCCGGCCAGCCGGCCGTCGTCGGTCTCCGCCAGCCATGACGTCCCCGTGAAATGCTGGAGCCAGAGCCGGGGCAGGAGCACGTCCATCTTTCGACCGCCCCACCAGTCGTCGATGACCCGGACGACCGCCGGATAGTCAGCCTCGGTCGGTCGGCGGAAGCGGATGCCCTCGGGAGCGTCCATCAGCCCTGGACCGGCCCCGAGCTCGCGCCCCACCACGCCGCGAGCGCCGCGAAGACCATCTCGCCCGGCACGAACGGCCCGAAGGTCGTGAACAGGTAGTCCAGCAACTCGAG
The DNA here is from genome assembly GCA_038322255.1 of Candidatus Limnocylindrales bacterium. Lineage (GTDB taxonomy): Bacteria > Chloroflexota > Limnocylindria > Limnocylindrales > CSP1-4 > UBA5189. Next base: position 18,627 of record JBBQFS010000012.1, read on the forward strand.
CGTGCCGCCCTCCTGGCGGCCGATGAGCCAGGTCCCGAGGTCGCCGACCAGGACCGCGCCGACCGACAATCCGACCGCGAGCCAGCCGATGGTCCGACGGGGGATGGCTCGGGGGTCGTCGCGAGGCACGGCGGCGCGCGCCAGGAGGAGCCCGACGCCGGCGCCGGTCGCAGCCGACGTGAACAGGAGCCCCAAGGTCGAGGCGAAGATCGCGCCGAGCGCCACGAGCGCGGCTGCCCCGAGGATGGCCGCGATGAGCGCCCGGGCCAGTGGACCGGTGAGCGTAGAACCGCGCGCCTCACCGTCCCGATCGGGCCCGCCGGGTGCCCCGGGCCCGCCGGGTCCGGGGCCGGGCTGCGCGGCGTACCGGGCCGAGGGCGGCTGGGCGAGCTTGCGCGGGCCCGGATCCGGCTCGGGCGGCAGTCGTTCGCCGGCACTCCGCCGCTCGCCGGGTTCATTGCCTGCCATCGAAGGCATCGTACGGCGTGGGCCCGGAGCGCACGGTAGACTCCGGCCCGTGAGCCACCCCAGCCTCGGCCTGCCACCGCTCGATCAGTCGGCCGGCGATCCCGCCGCCGCGGCAGCCTTGCGGAGTGGCGGGCCTCGCCTCCGTGCCCGCGCCTTCGCTGCGGCCCTCGACATCGACCCGACGCTGCGCGACCGCCACGACGATCTCGTTCGCCAGGCCCTGCTCTCGGACCTCGAGGCATTCGTCGACAAGCTCGTGACCGCGGTCACGAGCGGACACCCGCACACGATGGCGACCTTCGCCGACCTCGTCGCCGTGCGCTACCGCAAGCGGAAGATCTCCATGGACGACGTCGTGACGCTCTGCGAAGGGCTGCGCCGCGCCGCGGTGGCCGTGGTCGAACCGTCGGCCGAGCCGGTCATCGACGCCGCGATTGACGAGGCGATCACGGTGTTTCGCTGGCACCGCCGCCTGGCCGGCGACGCCCGAAAGCGCAACCCGATCCTGGCGTTCATCTACAAGGGCGCGTGAGGTGACGATCAAGTGGGTCATGTCGGACCCGCTGGTCATGAACGGCGAGCCCTTCTGCTACGGCACCCGGCTGACGGTCCGCAACATCCTCGAGCTGCGGAGCAGCGGCTACACGCTGGTGCGGATGCTCAAGGACCATCCCGAGCTGCGGCGGATGGGCGTGGCCGCGGCCTACGAGTACGCCGGTCGGAATCGGGACCGGTACGCGGAGTTCTTCGAGCCCGATGGATCGCTCGCCGGCCCGGGCTACTCGGACGCCGAGGCGGACGGCCTGCCGGAGCAGTACCGCATTCCAGGGGTCGTGATCAAGGCCTAGCAGGTCGCGCCTCGAACGGATGCTGCTCCGATCCCCAGCGAGTGGCTCGACCAGTCGCCTGAGTTCTGGCTGACAAAGTCCACGCGACGGGGTCCAGGCATGGAGGGCGTCGCAGGATCTGAGGGGCGCCGCAGGATCTCCATCGCGCCTTCACACCAGGTTCACGACCCGGCGCGAGCCTTTGGCCATCGACCCAATTCTCACAAGGGAGATGGCCATGAACGGACGATCGATCGTCACCTTCATCTTCAGCCTCATCGTCGTTGGCATCCTCGTCGGCATCGGTGTAGGCGTCTACCAGGCGGGTATCGCGCAGGGCGTCATCGATGCCGGGCGCTTCCCGGCGGGCGCGTCGGTGCCCGTGGCTGGCTACGGCTACGGGGACCACGGGTTCGGCTTCCTCGGGCTGCTCTTCCCGATCCTGTTCCTGTTCCTGATCTTCGGCGTCATCCGCGCGGCCTTCTCGCGCGGTCGGGGCTGGGGTCATGGCTACGGCCGCGGCTACGGCTGGGGCCCGGGCTGGGACAGGACCGAAGGCGAGGGCCCGACCCCCGGCGGCCCGGCAGCGTGGCGCGACGAGCGTGACCGCCGCATCAGCGAGATGCACCGCCGGCTGCACGCGACCGAGGGTGATCCCGGACCCCCCGCGACTGGCAGCGGATCCTCGGGTGGTCCAGCCACGCGCTGACGCCCGGGACGCGAATGTCCCTACCCCGACTGCGGCGGTTGTCCACCCGGACGACCGCCGCTGCCGTTTGGACCGCTCATCGAACGCCGACCGAGCCCCCGGCCCAGCCCGGCCCGAGCCCTGGCCCGGCGGGCCGAGCCCAACCGAGCCGGCCGAGCCCAACCGAGTCCAAGCGAGCCCCAACCGAGCCTATCAACCGCGACTAGAGTGACCGCCGATGCAGACCGTCCTCGTCGTCGACGACGAACCGAAGATCGTGCAGCTCGCGCGTGACTACCTCGAGCACGCCGGCTTCGAGGTCCTGACCGCAGGCGACGGGCCGTCGGCGGCTCACGCGGCCCGCGTTCGACATCCCGACCTCGTCGTCCTCGACCTGGGCCTGCCCGGCATTGATGGCCTTGAGGTGCTGCGATCGATCCGAGCGACCGGGCGGACGCCAATCGTCGTGCTCACGGCGCGCGACACCGAGCTCGACAAGCTGCTCGGGCTCGAGCTCGGCGCCGACGACTACGTGACGAAGCCGTTCAGCCCGCGCGAGCTCGTGGCTCGGGTGCGCGCCGTCCTCCGGCGATCCGAACGGACGAGCGAAACGGGCGATCGGATCGAAGTTGGCGACGTCGTCCTCGACGTGCCCCGCCTTCGAACGACGGTTGCCGGCCGATCGATCGAGCTGACGCCGACGGAGTTCTCGATCCTGGCCACGATGGCTCGCGAGCCGGGACGGGTGTTCACCCGATCCCAGCTGCTGGACGCGGTCCACGGCGTCGCGTTCGAGGCCTATGAGCGGGCCATCGATGCCCACGTGAAGAACATCCGCCGCAAGCTCGAGCCCGACCCGGGCCGGCCGCGCTATCTGGTGACGGTCTACGGCGTCGGCTATCGCATCACCGAGCCCGAGACGGATCGCGCATTCGACTCCGACCAACGCGACGTGCCGGTTCACGCGCCCGAGATGGGGGAGTAGTGCAGCCGCGCAGCCGCCCGCCGTGGTGGCCGGAGGACGAGGCATGGCCGCCCGAGCACGGTCGTGGCTGGGACGGCGGGCCGTGGTGGGGACCCGGCGGGGCCGGCTGGGGCCGCTCGCGGTGGGGATCCCGCCGGCGCGGCGGCCTGCGCCGCGGCTTCGGCTGCCTGATCGTCCTGATGGCGACCCTGATCGTCTCGGTTGGGGTGCTCGTGCTGTGGCTCCTCGCCGGCCTGTTCGGGCTCTCCTCCGCCCAGGGTCCATTGGCCGACCTGGCGCGCCCGGCCGGGCTGGTCGTGCTCGTCGTCGGGTTCGTGGCGCTCGTCGTCGGAGTCCGCATTGCGCGCGCGATCGTCACCGCCCACGGCGGCACGATCACAGCCAGGTCCAGCGCCGCCGCGTCACCGGCCGCACCAAGCGGAACCATGATTCGAATCGCGCTCCCGCTCGGCTGAGTCCCGACGCCTCCACGGAAGTCGAGGCCAGCCTCGCTTCGGAGGTCACGGCGACGAAGAGCGAATCGGCTCCTGAGCGACCCTGGTGTAGTCTCAACACGTGACTGATACCGCCGATCCCGTCGCTCCCGCTCGGACGACGCCGGAAACGCCTGCCGCCCCGGCCGCCTCTGGGGCCGATGCCGTGGCGGGCGCGCCGCCGCTGTTCGACGCGGAGCGCCGCGCGACCGAGCTCGCGATCCTCGACGCGCTGCGCGCGGTCGTCGACCCCGAGATCGGGATGAACGTCGTCGAGCTCGCGCTGATCAAGCAGATCCTCCTCGGCCCGAACGAGACCGAGATCAAGATGATCCTCACGACGCCCTTCTGCCCATACGCTGGGTCGATGATCGCGCAGGTCCAGGAGCAGGCGGAGACCGTCGTCGAGCACCCCGTGAAGGTCACGCTCCTGGCCGAGCGCTGGGACCCGCGCGACGCGGGCCTGATGTGGTGAGCCACAGATCCTGGTGAACCGGCGCAGCCCCATCGACTCGGCCGTCGCCACGACCAAGGGCGACGATGGCACCACGGGCCTCCTGTACGGCGGCGCGCGCATCGGCAAGGATGATCCGCGGACCGAGGCCTATGGCACGATCGACGAGGCCATCGCCGCTCTCGGGATGGCGCGGGCCAATCTCGGCGTGAAGAGCCGGATCGGGACCCTTGGTCCGGCCATCGGCGGCCTCGCGCCAATGATCCTGCGAATCCAGCGCGAGCTCTTCGTGGTCGGCGCGGAGCTGGCGACGAATCCCGACGCCTGGGATCGACTCGAGGACGGCCGGACCCGGGTCTCGGAGGGCATGGTCGGCGACATCGAGCGCGATCTCGTCGAGCTCGAGGGCAACCTCGAGATTCCGCGGGAGTTCGTCGTCCCCGGTGAGACCCCGACGAGCGCCGCGCTCGAGCTCGCGCGGACGATCCTGCGGCGAGCAGAGCGGCGAGCCGTGGCGCTCCAGCGTGACGGCCTCGTGCCCGGCCCGAATCTCATCCCGTACCTCAACCGGCTCGCGGACCTGATCTGGGTCTTGGCGCGCGCCGCAGAACGTGCAGAATCAAGGGCAGCGACCCCGGCCCGACGGCCGGGTGCTGCGACTCGAAGGGAGAAAACAACGTGACATTCCAACCGAACCGACTCGGGCAGTCGGGCGATGCCGGCGGGGCCGGGGCGCCTGGCGCCTCCGGGGCCATCGATGCCCGTGCGGGCGTGCAAGTCCAGGGAGCCTTCCTGACCCAGGCCTTCTTCTGGATGTTCGCTGGGCTGCTGCTGACGGCTGCCGTTGCCGCCATCGTCCAGCTCAACGGGTCGCTGCTGGCCTTCGCGGCCCAGTATTTCATCGTGCTGTTCATCGCCCAGATCGGCCTGGTCCTGGTCATCTCGGCGGGTATCAGCCGCCTCAATGCGACGGCGGCACTCGGCCTCTTCTTCGTCTACGCGGCGACGCTGGGCATCACCATTGGCCTCATCGTGTCGCTATATACCGGTGCCTCGGTCGTCGCGGCCTTCCTGTCATCGAGCGCGATGTTCGGCGGCGCGGCGCTGTATGGCTACACGACCAAGCGCTCACTCGCGAGCATCGGCGGCTTTGCCTCGATGGCCGTGCTGGGCTTGATCGTGGCGATGATCGTCAACATCTTCCTCGCCAGCGGCCCGATGGGATTCATCATCTCCATCGTCGGGGTGATCCTCTTCACGATCCTCACCGCGTATGACGTGCAGCGCATCTCGGCGGGGCAGCTGGTGCAGCGGACCGGGTCGGTGGAGAAGGCAGCCGTGATCGGCGCGCTCAATCTCTACCTCGACTTCATCAACCTGTTCCTGTTCATGCTCCGGCTGATGGGCGGTCGCCGCTGACCCGACGCGCTTCTGAGCGCCGAACCGAGCGCCGAACCGAGCGCCGATCGAGGCGCCGGCTGACGAACGCCCCAACCTTGACCGGATCGGCCGGGTGGGCCCAGGTGAAGCCCTGGCCCATGTCGCAGCCGAGCTCGCGCAGGCGTCGGGCCTGCTCCTCGGTCTCGATGCCCTCCGCGACGACCGTGATGCCCATGCCGTGAGCGAGTGACACGACGGCCCGGATGATCCCCACGTTCGGGTCCTTGACGTCAAGGTCGGTCACGAAGGAGCGGTCGACCTTGATCGTGTCCAGCGGCAGCTGGCGGAGGTACGCGAGCGAGGAGTAGCCCGTCCCGAAGTCGTCGAGGACGACCCGGACGCCGAGCGCACGAAGCTCCTTGAGGACCGCGAGGCTCGCCTCGGAGCGGTCCATGACGCTGCTCTCGGTGATCTCGAGCTCGAGGGCCGACGGTTCGAGGCCGCTGGTCCGAAGGACCTGGCTGATGCCGTTGGCCAGGTCGGGATCGAGGAACTGGCGCGGCGAGAGGTTGACGCTCATCGCCAGGTTCTGGTCGGGCCAGCGCTCGCGCCACAGTCGTGCTTGGCGGCAGGCCTTCTCCAGGATCACCCGCCCGATCGCCACGATCAGCTCCGACTCCTCGGCCAGGGCGATGAAGTCGACGGGCAGGACGAGGCCGCGCGACGGGTGCTGCCAGCGAGCCAGGGCCTCGAAGCCGACGATGCGCGAGGTGCGGAGGTCGAAGATCGGCTGGTAGTGCACGGTGAGCTCATCGCGCTCCAGCGCGGTCCATAGCTCGGCCTCGACGTCGAGTCGTTCGAGGGCGTGGCGGCTGCTCAGCGGATCGAACATCGCGATACGGTGGGCCGGGTTTCGCTTCGCGCCGACGAGCGCGATCTCGGCCTCCTGGAGGATGTCGCCGGCCCCGGTCGAGCCTGGTGCGCCGACCGCGATCCCCATGCTCGCGCTGATGAACCACGTCCGGCCGTCGAGGTCGAATGGCGGTTTGAGCTCGACCTGGACGCGCTCCGCGAACGCCGTCGCCGCGTCCGCGTCGCGGCCAGGGAGCAGCAGGGCGAACGTGTCGCCGCTGAATCTCGCCACCGTGTCACGCGGCCCGAGCACGACCGAGAGGCGCCGCCCTACCTCGCGCAGGACGCGGTCGCCCGCGGCGTGACCCAGGCTCTCGTTCACGATCTCGAAGCGATCGACGTCGAGCAGGACGACGGCCACGGGCTCGCGCGCCGTCCCGACGGGCGTGACGCCGGCCTGGCCCGGCCCGAGGGCCTCGACGACGCGCTGGATCAGGGTCTCACGGGTCGGCAGGCCGGTGACCGGGTCGCGCGGCGAGAGGGCCTCTTCGTGGAGCCGCGCGTTCTCGAGCGCGATCGAGGCCAGCTGGGCGAACTTGGTGAGGGCGTCGACCTCGGGCTGGCGGAAGACCCTGTCCGGGGTCCCGGACGCGAGGCCCAGCACGCCGCCGACGCGTCCGCCGATCGTGAGCGGCACGCCGACACACGCCCCGACCTTGCCGACGAACTCCGGCGCCCCGCCTTCGAACTGGTCGTAGTCGTCCACGACGACCGCCTTGCCGGTGCGGAATACCTCACCGCCGATTCCCCGGGTCACCGGCAGCTCGAAGCCCAGGAAGTCGGTCATCACGCCGATCGCGGCACGAACCGTGATGTGGTCGTCGCCCTGCTCGCCGAGGTAGACATAGCCGGTCCGGACGCCGACCAGCCGCGCGGCACGATTCAGGATCGAGTCCAGGAGCTCGCCCGTGCCGAGACCGTCGAGCAGGCCCATCGCCGTCTCGTCGAGGGCGGCCACGAACTGGTCGCGCGTGTTCCGGAACGGCGCGCCCTTGGCAAGGAAGAGTGCCTGGTCCGCTGTCTCGACCAGGGTCTCCTTTTCGGTCGCATCCTCCGGGTGGCAGGCGACGCCGATGCTGATCGTGACGTGCGGCCCGCTGTCATCGGGGATGGACTCGATCGCAGCCCGGATCCGGCGAGCCACCTCCTCGGCCGCCTGGCGGCCGCATTCGGGCAGGATGACCGCGAACTCGTCACCGCCGTAGCGGTAGGCGCGATCGCCCTGGCGGATGCACGACTCGATCGCCCGGCTCACCGCGGTGAGCAGCAGGTCGCCGGCGGGATGGCCATTCCGGTCGTTGTAGCCCTTGAACCGGTCGAGATCCATCATCAGGACCGCGACCGGCCGGCTTGGTCCGGCACCCAGGAAGCCCTCCAGCTCGCGCTGGAACGCCCCGTGGTTGCGGAGCCCGGTGAGCGCGTCGCGCTCGGCCTGGACCTTGACCTCGTCGTGCGCGTCCGCATTGCGGAGGGCGATCGCGGCCTGCGCCGCGAACAGCTTCGTCAGCTCGAACTCGTTCTGGGTGTAATGAGCTTCCTCGTCACCCATCCGGCCGATGTTCAGCGTGCCGAGGACTTCGCCGTCGCCCATCAGCGGCACGATGACCATCGACTCCGCCTCGAACGGCGTGCCCGGGATCTGGATGGAGCGAGGGTCGATGTGGGCGTCGTTGGCGAGGACAGGCTCTCGATGGTCGACCGCCCAGCCGGTGAGCCCGGTCCCGAGCGGCGCGTCGTAGCCCAGGATCAGCTCGGCGAAGCGGTCGCGGGCGATGACCGGCCGCCGCACCCCCCGTTCCTTGTCGATCCGGTAGATCGTGAGCGAGTCGTAGGTCACCACGGTCTTCAACGAGTCGGCGATCATCTCGAGGACGCCGGTCGGGTCGAGCGTCGACAGCAGCCGCTCGTTGACGGCCATCAGCCGGCGCTGGCTCACGAGCTGGTGCTCCAGCTCGACCTGCTGCGTCCGCAGCTGCTCGAGGCGCTCGGCGTTGACCAGCGCTTGGGCCGCGGTGCCCGCGAAGATGCTGAGCGTGGTCTCGTCATCTGGCCCGAACAGGTCCTGCCCGAGGCGCGACACGACGACGAGCCCGCGGACCTTGCCCTCGTAGGTCATGGGCACCACGAGCATCGATTCGGGCCCATTGGTCTCGCCCACGACCAGGCTGCGCGCGTCGCGGTGGGCATCGCCCAGCAGGAGCGCATCGCCGTGCTCGGCGACCCAGCCGGTCAGGCCCTCGCCGACCCGCACCCGGAGCATCTCCGGCTCGGGATCCGTTCGGCCCATGAAGATGCCCTGGAAGGCGATCGGCTCGCACCAGCCGGTGTCGTGGTCGACGCGGTACACGCGCACGGTGTCGTAGGCGATCAGGGCCCGCGCCTCGGACACGATCGATTCCCCGATGCCGCGGACGTCCTGGATGCCGCTGAGGCGGGCTGACAGGTCCTGGATTGCTCGCAGCCGGCCGGCGAGATCCTCGACCGAGGCCATGAGCCGGGCGTTGCCGATGGCCGTGGCGATCGTGTCACCGAAGCTCCGCGCCAGCGCGATCTCCTCCGGCGTCCAGTCGTATGGCTCGCGGTGGTAGAGCACGAGGAGCGCGAGCGGCGCGCCCCGGAAGACCGCAGGCACGAAGCACAGCGACGAGATGTGGCTGGCCGCGTACAGATCGCGCATCTCGGAGATGATTGCCGGGTCGTCCGCGGCCCGGAACACGATCACCTCCTCGCGGCGGAGCGCCTCGAAGCCCGCGAGCTTCGAGTCCTGGGTGGCCTCGCGAACGCGCCGCTCGATCGCCTTTGGAAAGTCACGACTGGCAACGAGCTCCAGCGGATGTTCCTTGGTGGGCTGCCACAGCCACAGGCCCGATCGATTTGCATGGAACAGGCCCTCGGCGTTGTCGAGGACCTCGTCGAGGACCGTCTGCAGCGCCTCGGAGCCGGACAGCTCTGAGGCGAGCCGGCGCAGCGCATCGGTGCCGGTCCGACCGACGATCCGGAGGGCCGGTGCCCTGGTTCCGGCCTCCTTCCGGCGGCGGCCTTCCAGCAGGCGCTCGAGGTCGCTCCGGCGCAGCCGGAGCTCGCGCCGGGCTCCCTGGCGGAGTGAGGGCAGGTCGCCCTTGGCACACCACGCCCGGACCGTGTCGCGATGCACGCCGGCGAGCCGGGCGGCCTCTGACAGCGTGATGAGCTCGGCGGCCGGTCCCGGCCGCGCAGCGAGTGCCATGGGGCTTGGCGCAGCTCCCTTTGGCACCGGGGCGCCCCGGTGCCCGTGATGTGGTGCGGGCGTGCACCCCGCGTCGAGGAACCGTACGGCGGGGCCTTGTTCGGAACGATAGGAATGGAGTACGGGGTCCTCCGTCCGGCGGTCCGGGCCCAGTTTCACGTCATGGGTGGACGAATCGGCCGGGAACGGGTCGGGAACGGGTCGGGATCGGGCCGGGAACGGGCCAGGGATCGGGCCGGCATGGGCCCAAGATCGGCCGGGATCAGGCGAGGGCGAGCTCGGCGATCGACCCGAGCACAAGGTCCGCGAGCGGCTCGAGGCTCGCGCGGTCACCCACCCCGGTGAGGACGCCGATGACACGCGCGGCCCCCGCGGCGCGGCCCATCCGGAGGTCGGCCGGCGAGTCACCGACGACCGCCGCGCGGCTCGGCGCGATGCCCAGGATCCGGCAGAGGACCAGCACGGGATCGGCGGCGGGCTTGACCGGGTGGCCGTCATCGGCGCACGCCAGGGCCGCGAACTCGTTCTCGATGCCGAGCGCGGCCAGTGTCCGCGTCGTCGGGTCGCGATCGTCGCTCGTCGCCACCGCGAATGTGCCGACGCGCTTCCGCAATCGCCCCAGCAGCACGGGCAGATCGGTCACGGGCTGGGCGAGCGCGACTGGATCCGGAGCGTGCCAGGCGGCCTCGACCGCCGCAGCCGCCGTCGCTGGGCCTGCGCCTGCCTCCGCTACGAACGCTTCGACGACCTCCCGGATGCGCGACATCGGCGTCGCCGCCAAGAGACCGTGCGGATGTACGAGCCCGCTTTCCGGATCCACGCCGAGGAGGGGATACAGGCCAGCGCGCACGGGCAGCCCGGCGGCCGCCTCGAGCCGGCCGGCGAGCGCCTCGACCCAGGTGCCCCACATCAGGTCGAACTCGATAAGGGTGCCGTCCTTGTCGAAGATCAGGAGGTCGATCCCATCGAGGAGGTCGATCCACCGAGGGTCAGGCACGCGCTGCTCCGCGGGCTGCCTCAGGCCTCGGCGATAAGCGCCTCGACAGATTCGACCGGGGCTTTGGCGTCCAGCACCAGCGGGCCGTCCTGGGGGAAGCTCAGGGTG
>JBBQFS010000013.1:0-28601 GCA_038322255.1 Candidatus Limnocylindrales bacterium
ACCTCCTCGACGATCAGCGGATCGCCACCAGAGCGCTCCGCGACCAGGAGGAGGGCCGCTGCGGTGGGCCGCTCCCCTTCGATCTCGGTGACGAGCTGGGCGAGGTCGAAGCGGTCGAGCGGCCCGAGCTCGAGCTGCGTCGGCGGATCCGCAGCGGTCGTGATCGCGGTGAGCTGGGGCTGGAGGGCGTGCCCGCGGGTGATTCGGTCCCGACCGTATGTGAGCAGCAGGCACAGCCGCGCCGGCCGCGCGACCCGGGCGAGGAAGGTGGCGAGGCTCCGCGTCCCCGCATCGGCATAGTGAAGGTCCTCGAGCACGAGCAGGATCGGCTGTCGCTCCCCTGCCCGCTCCAGCAGGCCCTGGATCGCCTCGCCGATCCAGGCGGTCCGGCGCTCCGGCGCGATCGACTCCCGACGTGCGTGCCGAATCTCGCCGGCGAGCCGCGGCGCGATCGCGGGAACGAGCCGCGCGATGGGCTCGGCCCCGGGACCGACCACCCGCTGGAGCTCGCCCTCGCCGAGCGACTCCAGCCACGGCGTGAAGCCATCGATGATCGGGCCGTATGCGGCGCGCCCGCGTGCCGCCGCGGCGCTGCAGCGGATGACCTGGAACGGCCGGCTCAGGCGCTCGACGCGACGGGCGGACTCGGTGACGAGGCGGCTCACGCCGACGCCACCCCGACCCGAGACCAGGAGGCGCGGGCTCCGGCCGTCTGCGGCCGCCTCGAGCGCAACGGCCAGATGGGACAGCTCTCGCTCACGGCCAACGTACCGCTCGCTGCTGAACTTCGCGGGCATGAGCCCATCGTGCCATACGGGATTCGGGCGCGTGACTGAACTTGGACCTGACCGGAGCCGCCCATGCCTGACGCGACCGATTTCCGCGGGGCCTGCATGCACCTCCCGCGCGGGCGCCACGGCGGCGGCTACAGTCCGCGGCGATGACTCACCCGCAGGCGGGCGCCGACGAGGGGCCGCCCGAACCGCCCGGCGACGCCACGCCCTCACTTTGGCGAGACCGCACGTTCCTGGCGTTCTGGAGCGCGAGCACGGTCTCGATCTTCGGGTCGCTGATCACGCGGACAGCACTACCCTTCGCGGCGATCCTCGTGCTGAACGCCGGCCCGATCGAGATCTCGGCCATCCGCTCCGCCGAGCTCGTCGCTGCGCTGATCGTCGGGCTGATCGCCGGCGCCTGGGTCGACCGGTTGCGACGGCGCCCGATCATGATCTGGGCCGATCTCGGGCGGGCCCTGCTCCTGGCCTCGATCCCGGTCGCGTTCGTGCTCGGGCGGCTCGGCCTCGCCCAGCTGCTGGTCGTCGCCTTCGCCGCGGCCATCCTCTCGACGTTCTTCGATGTCGCGGACCGGTCGTACCTGCCGACGATCGTCCCGCGCAAGCGACTGGTCGACGCCAACAGCGCGCTGACGGCCAGTGGCTCGGTCACCGAGTTCACGAGCTTCGGCATCGGTGGCTTCCTGATCGAGCTCTTCAGCGCGCCGATCGCGATCGCGATCGATGCCGTGTCGTTCGTGGTGTCCGCGCTCCTGCTGGCCACGATCCGGCGGACGGAGCCGCCACCGAAGGCCGTCGAGACGCGCGAGCCGGTGCTCCGCGAGATTCGCGACGGGATGCGGATCGTCGTCCATTCGCCCGTCCTGCGGGCCCTCGCCCTGGCCCACGGTGGGACACATATCCTCTGGGGCATCTTCGGGACGTCGTACCTGCTCTTCGCGCTCGACGATCTCGGCCTCGGTCCGGCTGCGATTGGCGTCATCGCCGGCGTCGGTGGCATCGGATCGCTGGCCGGTTCGGTTGCGGCGCCATATCTCGCCCGCCGCCTCGGGGTGGGCCGGGCGATGCTCCTGGGCATGGTCGGGTTCACGATCGGCAACGCCCTGATCCCGCTGGCCCCCAGCGGCGCGGTGGTGCTCGGGGCGGCGTTCCTGATCGGGCAGCAGCTGATCGGCGACGCCGGTGCGACGGTCTACGAGATCGTCGACCTCTCGCTCATCCAGGCCAGCGTCGGCGAGCGTGTGATCGGCCGGGTCAATGCAACGATCGGCACGTTCACGACGCTCCTGACCCTCGGCGGGGCGATCGGTGGTGGGATCATCGCCGAGGTCTTCGGCCTGCGAGCGGCCTTCGCGGTGGGCCTGCTCGGCGCGGTCGTCTCGATCCTGGTCGTGTGGTTTTCGCCGGTCCGCTTCATCCGCGACGCGCCCCTCTCGATCGGCCCGGTGCTGCCCGGAGACGAGTCGCCCCTGACCGAATAGCGGCCGTCGGGGCGCGGCCCGACGCGGCTACGCTGGCGTGCAATGCCGCCCCATCCCCGGAACACCCTGAACGAGCTCTCGGGCGAGGAGTGGCTGTACTTCACGAAGTCGGTCTGGACGACCGCCTACCCCTCGGAGCTGGGCCACAAGCTTCGTAAGCAGCACGGGGCGAACAAGCCGCCGCGACTGATGGCGAGGCTGATCGAGTTCTTCAGCCGCTCCGGCGACCTCGTGCTCGATCCGTTTGCGGGCGTCGGCGGGACGTTGCTCGGCGCCGCGATCGCGCGCGGCCCGCGGCGGGCGCTCGGGATCGAGCTGGCGCCGCGCTGGGCCGACGTGTATGCGCAGGTCGTTGCAGCGGCCCTAGCCGAGCATGACGGGCGCGGCTCCGAGCTTGCCGATCTCGGCCCGTCGGATCCCGGCGGGGTCCGCGGGTTCGACCCGTCCGGCTGCGAGCTGCGCATCGGCGACGCGCTCGAGATCCTCCCGACGCTCGCGCCCGAATCGATCGACTTCGTCGCAACCGACCCGCCGTACAACGTCCAGCTGCCGATGACGATGTCGGGCGGGGCGCTGGCGGAGGAGTTCGCGAACCGTCGGACGGACTACGCGATGATCAGCGAGGACCCGGCCGACATCGCGAACGCCGCCGACTACCCGGCCTTCCTGGATCGAATGACGGCGGTATTGGCGCAGATCGAGCGGGTCCTCAAGCCCGGACGCTATGCGGTCCTGATCGTGCGCGACGCGTACCAGGATGGGCGGTACGTGTTCACCGGGGCGGATCTGGCGGCACGCGCCGCGAGCGCGGGGCTCACGCCGAAGGGCGATCTGATCTGGTACCAGGCCGGAACGCGGCTGCGGCCCTACGGCTATCCCACCGGCTTCGTGCCGAACATCGCGCACCAGCACCTGCTCGTGCTCCGGCGAGACTCGAAGCGGGCGGCGAAGGTTGTCGCGGCCCCTGCAAAGCCGGAGAACGGACCTGCCTAGATGAGTCCGCGGGCGGACAGGAGCGCGGTCAGGGCGTCGTCCGCTTCCGGCGGGACGTGCTGGCGCTGGTAGCCGCTGAGGCCGACCGAGCCGCGCTGGCCAACCGTGGTGCGATGGATCCAGCCGCGCTCGCCGTTCGGACATAGGACCTCGAGGAAGGCGCCCGACGCGCTCGTGACCTGGATCTCGTCGCCGGCGGCCAGGTCGCTCAGGCGCAGGCCGAGCACCTCGTCCGGTCGATCGAGCACCGGGACCACGGCGTAACGGACGACTCGGACGTCGAGCTCCGCCGTCTCGTCATCGCCGAACCGCATCGGCAGGCGGTAGACCGGCGCCTGCAGCGCAGGATCCGAGTGGCGCGCCTCGATCAGCGACGGCCGGCGCCAGCGAGGCATCCCGGCTTCGGGGTCGATTGGCGCAAGGGGCTTGGCCATGGCTTCGACGGCGGTTGGCTCAATCGCGTCCCTCGGCTTCGGCGCGACAACGGGCGGAGCCATCATGGCCGCGATCTCCTCGGCTGCCGAGAGCTTGTGCGGGCGTCGAGCGACCCCGATGAGGCCGACGACGCCGGCGAGGACGATGCCGATCGCGACCGCCGTCGTTGCGGCGAGGCCCGCGACGACCGAGGCCACGAGGACGGCGGCCATGACGATGCCCATGACCAGGAGGCGGCCAAAGGCCGAAACGATTCCCATGTCGAATTCGATCTCCCAAAGGGGTGACGGGACCCGCAATGAATGACCGGAGCATCGTCGGCAAAGGGATCGGGGCGCAATGGTACGGGGGTCATGTCGGTGCGGAACAGCCGGCTGCGGTCTTGTTGGATTGGTTGGGGATGACGGTCCCGACCAAGCGTCTATTCCCCGTCGACGCCGAGCACCGCCAACAGTGAGCGCCGCGGGCGCTATGGCCCACTCGGCGGGCCGTCGTGCCCCCTTCGGGTCATACCCTCGACGAGCTCCGCCCGCCACCATCCTCGGTATGCAGGTGCTCGTCTCCAACCGCGCCAAGGTCGGTCGTCCCAGCCGTTTCGGTGTCGTGACCGCCCTCGGCGTCGGCACCGTGCTCGTGGCCAGCTCGGCCGCTCTTCTGTACCTCGTCTTCGGCGAGAACTTCGTCGATCGATTCATGCCGACCGGTCGCCCGACGACCTACGAGCTCGTCGCCGGCGCGCTCGTCTGGACCTTCGCGCTCACCGCTCCGGCTGGCTTCGGCCTCGTCGGCCTGGCTCGACTGGCGACGGCGTTCGATCGCTGGCGGGCCCGCCGCCCGCGCATCACGCCCGCCGTCCGCCTGCGCCGCACCATCGGCGACGACCACCTCGTGGCGACGAGCGTCCGATTGCCCGACGGCAGCCGGACCGTGCCAGAGCTTGTAGTCGGCCCGTTCGGTGCCGCGGTCATCGAGGAGTTGCCGCCGCCCGGCGCCGTGATGTCGCGTGGTGTTCGCAGCTGGGAGGTTCGGGTCGGCAACGGCCACGTCCGAACCATCGAAAATCCGCTCGAGCGCGCGGCCCACGACGCCGAGCGCGTTCGCGCCTGGCTGTCGCCCGATGACTCCGACCACGTCATCAAGGTCTACGCCGCGGTCGTCGGCACCGACTCCCGCGTCGAGCGCAGCCCCGCCGTCGCCCTCCTCGCCCCGAGCCAGGTGGCCGAGTGGCTGTCCTCGCTGCCGCCGGCCAAGTCGCTCGACAGCGGCCGCCGCGATCGGATCGTCCGGGAGATCCGCGCCGCCCTTTGACGAGCCGCCTCCGATCGAGTCCGACGCTCGATTGGTAGGGGAGGGAGGACTCGAACCTCCGACTTCCGAGGTATAAGCTCGGCGCCTCTAACCAACTGGGCTACTCCCCCGCGCCATCCTACCGCTAGACCAGCAGCGGCTTGAGCACCTGGATCGCCACGACGAGGACGAGGTAGGCGATCGGGACCGCTGCGAACAAGCCCAGGGCGGCGCTCCACGGCGTGCGGGTCGTGCGGCCGCCCGAGCCGCGAGGCAGCGGGACGATCAGCCAGGTGATCAGCGAGCCGGCCATCAGCACCGCGGCGACATACAGGGCCGCTGCGCCGATACGCAGGTCGCCGCCAGGCAGCGACGCGCCCCGCGAGAGGGCGACGTCGTAGGCGAGATATGCCACTCCCAGGACGAGGGCCACGGCGAGGCTCGACGCAACCGCCCGGAACACCGGGCGCGGCGCGTTCCGGAACTGCCGCCACCGGATCTCCAGCCAGGATCGGCGGCGCGGCGCGCCGGCCATCATTCGGCGCTCGCGGTCAGCCGACGATCGACAGCGTGCGTCGCGGCGGGATCGTCTCGGGCGTGTGGGCCGCGAGCAGCCGAACGCCGTCGAGGAAGCGGTCGAGCTCCTCCTCGGTCGTCCAGAAGCCGATGCTGATCCGGAGGGCGTCGACCATCGGCAACGTCCTCGCGATCGCGAAGGTGCGCGCCGACAGCTCATCGAGCGCGGCCTGCGCCGGCCAGCCGGCGATCCGGAACGAGACGAGGCCGGCCATGCGGTCGCGCGGGGTGAACAAAGTGACACCGTCGATCTCGGCCAGGAGGTCGGCCGCGCGGTGGGCCATCGCCGCGCTTCGGCGATGCGCGAACTCGAGCCCGACGTACATCGTCAGCCAGCCGATCGCTCGGGCCATGCCCAGGACCGAGGGGCGGTGGTAGTTCGTGACCATGAACCGCCGCGCGTCGACCTGCGGCGCTCGATTCCCGCGGGAGTCGTAGCTCGCGAACGAGAAATAGCTGGCAAAGCTTGATTTGGCGGTCCCGAACAGCTCCCGCTTGATCCAGAAGCCGCCGAGGCCCTCGGGCCCGAGCAGCCATTTCTGCGCGGGCACCGCGTACATGTCGGCGCCGAGGTCGCGGACATTGACCGGGATCGCGCCGGCGGCCTGCGCGCCATCCACCAGCACCAGCGCGCCGCGCTCATGGGCCAGCGCCGCGATGCGGCCGACGGGCATCACCATGCCCGTGGTCCAGAGCACGTGCGAGATCGAGACCAGGTTCGTTCCGGGCGCGATCAGCCGGTCGAACTGGGCCAGGATCTCGTCGTCCGAGGCGTCGCCGGCGAACTCGGCGAACGCGAGATCGACGCCAAACCGGTCGGCGACCATGTACAGCGGCCCGACGCCACCGGCGTGCTCGTGGCAGGTCGTGACGGCCCGGCCGCCAGCGCTCCAGTCGATCGCCCACGTCCCGAGGTTCATGCCGTCCGTCGCTGCGTGCGTGATCGCGACCTCGTCGAGATCCCCGCCAAGCACCGCCGCCACGGCGGCGCGGGCCTCGTCCATCCGCTGCAGCGAGTCGACGTGGTATTCGTGCTGGGAGCGCCCGAAATCGCGCTCGTAGGCCTCGAGCTCGGCCATCGCCGCGGCGACCTCCGCTGGGATCGGGCCGGCTGTGCCGGTGTTCAGCTGGATCGCGGCCGACAGGGACGGCATGGCGACGCGGACGGCGGCGAGCTTGTCCGGGTCGGACATGAACGGCGAAACCACGCACCTATCATATCGGCGTGTTCCGGCGCTCCCCGTGACAGGTTTCGCGCGGCCCGAGCTGCTCGCCTCCACCGAGTGGCTGGCCGACGAGCTCGGCCGCGACGACGTCCGCATCGTCGACGTCCGCTGGCGCCCCGACGGGACGGGCAACGCGGTGTTCGACGCCGGCCACATCCCGGGGGCGACCTATCTCGACTGGCGGGCGGAGCTCAACGATTCGCCGCCTGGGGAGTCCGGCCACGGGCTGCGCCTGGCGGGGCCCGAATCGGTTGGGTCGTTCATGTCTCGGGCCGGCGTCGGCGATGCGAGCACGCTCGTCCTGTACGACGACACGCTCGGGCTGTACGCGGCCCGCGCCTGGTGGTCGTTCCGGGTCTACGGCTTCGAATCGGCTCGGATCCTCGACGGCGGCATCGCCGCGTGGGTCGGCGAAACACGGCCGCTCAGCACCGGCGTCCTGCCCCACCCCGAGGGCGGGTTCAGGCCGCGCCTCAACCCGCGCCTGCGCCTCACGACGACCGACGTCAGATCGTTGCTCGGCTCGCCCGATGCCCAGATCATCGATGGCCGGGCGGTGCCCGAGTTCCGGGGTCACGAAGGCAATGCCAGGCGCCTCGGGCATATCCCGGGCGCGGTCAACGTGCCGGTCGGGGCGATGCACGAAGCCGGCTCACAACGCCTCCTCGATGCCGACGCGATCCGGGCACAGCTGACCCGCGCCACGGTCGCCAAGGGCCGGCGCCTGGTCTGCTACGACGGTTCGGGCGTGGGCGCGGCAAAGCTCGCATTCGTGCTGACGCTGATGGGGTACGACGACGTCGCGGTGTACGACGGCGGCTGGGCCGAGTGGGGCGACCGCCTGGACCTGCCGGTGGAGCGCTAGGCGGCCGAGGGCTCGCGCGCTCCGGCGGCCAGAAGGGACTTCACCTCGAACGGCGTCGCCGACTGGAACGTCGCGCGGATCTTTGCCACCAGGCCCGCGATGTTCGGCGTCGCGAAGCTGTTGCCGGTGCCACCGATCGACGAGCCACCGCGCCACGCCACCGGGACGTCCACGCCCCACGCTCCGAACTCGACGGGTGGGCGAGGGTTATAGAACCAGGTCAACGGGTCGGCGATGTCGTGCGCCGCGACGGAGATGACCGACGAGAACAGCGAGGGAAAACTCTGCTGGCCGGGGGTGTTGCTGGCGGCGCAGACAAGCAGCGTCTTCGCGAAATACGCCTGGTCCACGAGGTCATGGAAGCTCGCGTACAGGTCTTCGCTCCGGGACGAAAGGCTGAGGTTGGCCACGGCGATTCCCTCCTGGATCACCCAGTCGAGGCCATAGGCGAAGGCGATGCCCTTGCCTCGATTGTTCCGGCCAAGCACCCGCACGGAAACGAGCTCGGCTTCGGGCACGAGGGCATGGATGATGCCGGCGCAGGCGGTGCCGTGGCCCACGACGTCGATCGGCTCGTCATCGACGACCATCGCCTCCTCGCCGTCGAGCTCGACGCGGACGCTGCGAACGAGGCGTCCACCGATCGCCGGATGGTCGCCTTCGATGCCCGAATCGATGACGGCCACCACGACCCCGGCGCCGCGCGACTCCAGCCAGGAACGGTCGGTGGCGGGCTCGAAGGGCCGGTCCCGACGCAGATCCGCCCGTCGGTCGGCGTCGAATGGTTCGCTCCACGCTGGCCCGCCGAGGGCTGCGCCCGATCCTTGATCCAGCGGGGTCACCGGCGGAAGCGGCTCGGCGCCGCGCGGCCCTGGAGGACCGTCGCATGCCGGCCCATGGCGTCAAGGACCTCGATCGCCAGCGCCCGGTCAGCCGGGTGGGCGATCCGTAGGTTCACGATGGCGTCGACGAACTCCCAGAAGCGGTCGTCGCCCGGCTCGGCCCGGGTCGCTGCGGAGATCATGGCCTGGAGCTCCGCGTCGGCATCGGGCACGTCGCCGGCGAGCATCATCCGCATGAGCTGTTGCGCATCGAGCGCCCGGGCGCCGATCTGGATGGCTACCGCCGCCTGGTCTGCGAAGACCACCGCGAGCTCGATGTCGCGCATCGTGAATGGCCCAGCGCGCTTGTCGAGGACTTCGAGAACGCCGGTCGTCCGCGCCTGGCTCCGCATCGGCACGGCGAGGATGGAGCGAGGCACGTAGCCCGTTCCGGCCGAAAAGTCCTTCGGGAAGCGCGCATCGTGCTCCGGATCGGAGATGGCCATCGGCTCGCCCGTCGTGAAGACGAAACCGGCAATGCCCTGGTCCGCGGGGATCGACCGACCCACGACGCCCTGGCCCTGTGCCCCGGCGGCGATCACGAACTCGAGGACGTCCTCGGTGGGGCGGTAGAGGGCGATCGAGGCCGCCTCGGCCTCGAACAGCGCGACGGTCGTCGTCACGATCGATCGGAGCAGCGCTGTCTGCAGTTCGGCTTCGAGGCGGAGCGCAGTTTCGGCGCGCAACGCAACAGAGCGGAGCAGGGCAATGCCCGCTCCGCTCGGCTGCTCATTCACCTGATCTGCCGCGTCGACCTCTGAGGCTGGCGAGACGCGACGTCAGGATCGGAGTGTTCTTGGAAGACCTAGCTCTCCTCGCCGCCGTCGGGCGTCGCGGGGATGTGCGGCCGGAAGCCCTGGCCCTTCTCGTCGCCGGGAACGGCCGGGATGTGCGGCCGGAAGTGGCCCTCGGTGTCGTCGGTCTTCGCGGCGTCCCCTTCGGGCGCCTTGGTGTCCTTCTCGTCGTTCACGATCGCCTCCTTGATGTGCCGGATCTCAGCCGTGCAGTGCTGCAACGGTACTCCTCCGCGAGCCCGCCGCAAGGGGTCGATCCGACCATCGACCTGTCAACTCGGTGACGCCCGAGATTCGACCCCTCGGTTCGACGACTACCAGCTCGCCCGCTGGCGGAGGCGCTCAAGGTCGCGGACCACGATCCGGCCGCGCTCCTGGGCGACGAGGCCTTCGTCGACGAAGTCCCCGAGGATCTGGTTCACCCGCTGCCGGGTGCCCCCGACCATCGCCGCGAGGTCCGATTGCGTCAACGACGTCGCGAGCATGATGTCGGTCGCGACACCTGGCGCCGCCGCCTCGGCGAGGCGCGTGAGCTCGAGCGCCAAACGTCCGGCCAGATCGAGGAAGTGGACCTCGGCGAGCTGATCTGTCAGGCGCCGGATGCGTTGCGCGATCCCGCCGAGCAGGCGCGCCCGGAACGGACTCCCGCCATCGACGAGCTCGACGAACGTCGAGCGGCTCATCGTCAGCGTCTCGGTTGGCTCCATCGCGGTGGCCGTGGCCGACCTTGGCGCGCCGTCCAGCAGCACGAGCTCGCCGAACGAATCGCCCGGCGAGAGGACGGCCACGATGGCCTCCTCGCCCTCGGTCGATTCGCGGGTGATCTTGACCCGGCCCTCGACGACGATATGCAGCGAATCGCCTGGGTCGCCCTCGTGGAAGATGACCTCGTTGCGGCGATAGCGCCGCCCGAGCATCGTCTGGGCGATCCTCGTCAGCTCGTCCGCTTCCATCCCGTAGAAGAGCGGCGAGCGGGCCATCGCCGCGCACGCGAGCTCGAGCCCGAAGTCAGGCGTTGCCAAGCGTCAACCTCCGATGTCGATCCCGGGCAGCGTACGGGACACCCGCCCGACCGATCGGGTCAGGATGTCGAGGCCTTGCGGGCGCCCGCGGTGACGAGATGCTCGGCGCCGGCCTGGAGGCCTTCGTACAACCGGGTCACGGTCTCGAGCGTATCGGCCTCCCTGGCGTCCTTGTCCAGGCGCAGGCGGGCGATGCGCGGGAAGCGCAATGCGAAACCCGACTTGTGGCGGTTCGACCGAAGGATGACGTCGAAGGCGACCTCCACGACGACCGACGGCTCGACGACTCGATATCGACCGTGGTGAGAGACCGTGTGCTCATCGAACCATTGGGTCATCGTCGCGATCTCGGCGTCGGTCAGGCCGCTGTACGCCTTCCCGATCGTGACCAGCGAGGCCGTGCTCTCGTCGCGCACCGCGAAGGTGTAGTCGGACAGGACCCCGTGGCGCTTGCCGTGCCCGACCTCGACCCCGACGACGACGCAGTCAATCGTCGCCAGGGCCTTCTTCATCTTCAGCCA
The DNA here is from genome assembly GCA_038322255.1 of Candidatus Limnocylindrales bacterium. Taxonomy (GTDB): domain Bacteria; phylum Chloroflexota; class Limnocylindria; order Limnocylindrales; family CSP1-4; genus UBA5189. Next base: position 10,876 of record JBBQFS010000013.1, read on the forward strand.
GCCGTAGCCCCGCCGGCCGGGCGAGTAGATCGAGGTCGGGTCCTTGACCATCAGGCCTTCGTTCCGGCGCGCGCGGGCCTCCGTGAAGGCTGCTTCGAGCGCATCAGTCGAGTCGGCCTCGCTCAGGTGGGAGAGCGCAAAGCCGCCGCCGCCGCTCGCGAGCGGGAGGTCGAGGTCCTCCAGCAGCTGGCGGCGATCCGTAAGGGGCAGCTCGAGCGTCGGCGCGACCACGCCGTCGCGCACGTCCGCTCCGCCGGCGCCGGGCTCGTCCAGGCCGAGGACATCCCAGGCGACGTAGATCACGGGCACCTCGGCGAGGATATCCGCGGACGGGTCTTTTCGGCCGAGACGCGACTGCAGGGCGATGAACGGCAGGACCGTCCCGTCGCGCCAGGCCAGGATCTCGCCATCGAGGATCCCGGCCCAGGGCAGGTCCGCCGCGGCCATCACGACCTCGGGAAACTGGCTCGAGATGTCGTGCAGGTCGCGTGAGTAGAGACGCGCGGTCGTGCCCTCACGGTGCAGCTGGCAGCGGATACCGTCGTACTTGTCCTCGACCCACACCGTCGGCCCGAGGCGGGTGAGGATCTCGGCGGCGTCCTCGGCCGGCGAGGCAAGCATGAACTTCAGCGGGTGGAAGAGCGCCAGCTCGGCGCCTTCGAGGCGGCCCTCGCGAGCGAGAATCGCGGTCTGCCCGATGTCACCGGTGAGCATGCCCGCGCGCTTCACGGTGTCGAGCGGCCGATCGAACGCCTTTGCGAGCGCCGCCTCGACAAGCCCCTCGCGCAGCCCGATGCGGAGCTCGCCGGAGAGCACCCGGACGATCCCGCGGGCGGTTTTCGGATCGGCTCGCGCGAGCAGGGACGCAAGCAGCGCGGCCTTGCGGGCCGGCCCCGAAGCGGCTTCGATGGCCGCGAAGGTGGCGGCGACCTCGACAAGCGACGGCGAGCCTGCCGGGTCGGGTGCGTGCCCGGCAGTCGCGAGCACGTCGCCAACCGCGGCGCTGATGTCGGAGAAGCGGTCGTACGCCGCCGCGAGCGCGGCTCGATCGGTGCCGCTGACCTGCCCGAGAGCGTTCGCGATCGTCGCCCAGCCGATGCCGGTGGCCCGCTGATCCGCCTCCGGGAAGGGCCGGCCGGTGAGGAACACGACGGCGATCGGGAGCTCCTGCTCGTCGAGCGTTCGCAGGTACTCGGCGAGGAGCCCAGTCTTTTCGGACGTTCGGGTCGTGGCCGCGACGCGCTCAGCGAGCTCGCTCCAGCGCCGCATGCGGGCGATGGTATACCGTGCTTCCGTGGGCGGTAGCGCATGGTTCCCGGACTTTCTGGAGGGGGACCGGGTGGTGCTCCGGAAGCACGTCCCCGAGAACGTCTCCGCCTTCCAGCGCTGGTACGCCGACCCCGATGTGGCCCGCCTCGCGCGGTACCAGGACGCGCCGATGCGGGCCGACGAGATCGACCGGTTCTTCCAGCTGCGGGCCCTCGGCCACGAGTCGCTGACGATGGCCATCCACGAGCGCGAAACCGATCGGCTGATCGGCAGCTGCGCGTTCTCCCAGGTCGACGGCGAGAACGGCTCGGCGATGTACCACATCACCATCGGCGAGAAGGACACGTGGGGCCGCGGCTACGGCACGGAGGTGACGCGACTGATGCTCGACCACGCCTTCGGGACGCTCGGGCTGCATCGCATCGCGCTCACCGTGTTCGAGTTCAACGAACGGGCGATTCGGGCCTACCGCAGCTGCGGCTTCGTCATCGAGGGCCGAGCCCGGGAATCGGTCTGGCGGGACGGCCGGTGGTGGGACGAGCTGGCGATGAGCGTGCTCTCGAGCGAGTGGCAGCCGCGCGCCGCAGAATCATCGTTGCCTCGCCCGGCGAGGCGGGATCGCGCCGGAACGCGAGCGCAGCCGGTCGTTCGCTGATCGATCGAGCGATGGCCAGCAGCGGCCCGCGCGCCGAGGCCGTTCGGGCGGCGTTTCGCGAGCTGATGGAGGCGAAGGGCCACGTTGTCGACAACGCCCGTGCTGCCGTCGCCGGCCTCGCGGCGGCGTTCGCCGAAGGTTCGCTGAATCGCACCCCCGTGCTCGACGCCATGCTCGCCGACCTCGCCGTCGCGCTCGAGCAGGACGCAGGCCAGAAGCTCGGCGGCAAGAGCGCCGAGGCCGCCCGCTTCATCCTCCGCGCCATCTCGCGCGAGCTCGACAACGCCTAGGCGATGCCGAACGCGAGCGTGCGCCGCATCCAGCCGGTCGACGCACGAGCCCTGGCTGACCTCTTTGCGGCGATCGACGCGACCCATTTCCAGCCGCATCCGCTGACCGCCGAGGAAGCCGCAAGGCTGGTTGCGTATTTCGGCCAGGACGTTTATGCCGTGGTGCCGGCGGACGGCGAGCTCGTGGCTTACGGGATGCTCCGCGGTTGGGACGAGGGCTTCAGCGTCCCGTCCCTGGGCGTCGCCGTGCACCCCGATCACCAGGGGCTCGGATATGGGCGGCTGATGATGCAGTGGCTGGCGGACCAGGCCCGCCTCCGCGGGGCGGAGCGCATCCGGTTGCGGGTCCATGCGGAAAATCTCGCTGCCCGCCGCCTGTACGAGTCGCTCGGCTACGTGGATGGCGGCGTGGAGCGCGGCGAGATCGTCATGACGCTCGAGCTCCGCCGGTGATCGCCGCGGTTTCCGGATACGGGGCGGGCGGTCCCGTCGGGAGGACCTACGATGGATCGATGCCACGAGCGTGCCCTCGATGATTCCCGTCTACAGGCCGTTTGTCGGCGATCGAGAGAAGGAGTACGTCAACGAGGCGCTCGACTCCACCTGGATCTCGTCGAAGGGCAAGTTCCTCGACCGCTTCGAGGCCGAGTTCGCAGCGTTTGCCGGTGTCGGTCACGGCATCGGCACAGCGAACGGGACCGTCTCGCTCCACCTGGCCCTCGCAGCCCTCGGCATCGGGCCCGGCGACGAGGTCATCGTCCCGACCTTCACCTACGTCGCCTCCGTCAATGCGATTGCCTACACGGGCGCGCGACCGGTCTTCGTCGATTCGAACCCGGTTACCTGGAGCCTTGATCCAACCCTGCTCGGGGCCGCGATCACATCGCGCACTCGAGCGATCGAAGCAGTGCACCTGTATGGCCACCCGGCCGACATGGACCCGATCAACGAGATCGCCGCCGGCCATGGCCTGCCGGTGATCGAGGATGCGGCCGAGGCGCACGGGGCCACGTACAAGGGCCGGCCGGTCGGCTCGCTCGGCACGGTCGCCTCGTTCAGCTTCTACGGCAACAAGATCGTGACGACGGGCGAGGGTGGGATGCTCGTGACCGACGACCCCGACCTCGCGGCGAGGGCTCGGCACCTGCGCGGGCAAGGAGTGTCGCCCGTCCGGACCTACTGGCACGACGTCCTCGGGTTCAACTATCGGATGACCAACATCGCCGCAGCGATCGGCTGCGCGCAGCTCGAACGGGTCGAGGCAACCCTTGTCGCGAAGCGCGAGATCGCAGCCTGGTACCGCACGCGGCTCGAGGGCGTACCGGGCGTCGGGCTCCAAGCCGATGCGGCGTGGGCCTCGCCGGTCTACTGGATGGTCTCGGTCCTCGTGGACCCGGAGATCCGCGACGGCGTCATCGACCACCTGGCCGCCCGCGGGATCGAATCACGGCCATTTTTCTTCCCAGCGCACACGCTGCCGATGTACCCCAGTCGCGAGGACTTTCCGGTCGCCGAGCGCCTCGGCGCGTCCGGGATCAACCTGCCATCGTGGCCCGGCCTGTCGGAGGCTGAGGTGGACGAGGTCGCTACGGCCCTGGTGTCCGGCATCCGGGCGCTCGATGGGGCACGCGCCACCGCACCTCTGCAGCGGTAAGGGTCGAGGCGACGTGGACGGCATCGGCTCGGACGGGATCGAAAAGGTCCACCGCAAAGGCGTCGACATCGAGACCGCGTTCACGGCCGGCGTTCGGCAGGCCAGCGCCATCCCGCCGAAGCCGGGCGATGGATCCAGCGGGTCTGGCGCCCGGTCGTCGACCGGCACGGTCCCGACGCCGGTGAGCTCGATGACGGGCCGGATCTGGAATCGCGCCAAAGCCATCCTTCGCCGGCCATTCGTGCGCCTCCGGCGCTTCTTCCTCGCGCCCCTGCGGGAGGAGCTCGGCCAGATCCGCGGCGAGATCGAGGCCATCAAGCGCGCCGGCGGTCGCGTTGCGATCCCCACGTCCGACGGCAACGTCCTCGTGCGGACCGCCGTGGGCTACGTGCTCTGCTCGACGGCGGATCTTGGCGCGCTCACGAAGCTCATCGAAACCGGCGAGCTCGAGCCCGGGACTCGGCTGCTCATCGAGCGGCTGACCGGGCCAAACTCCGTCTTCGTCGATGCCGGGGCCAACCTTGGGCTCTACACGATCGCGGCGGCACGTGCGATGCAAGGCGACGGTCGCGTGCATGCATTCGCCGTCGGCGACGCGCCGGCAGCACTGCTCCGAGAGACCGCGAGGATCAATGGCCTCACGGAGCTCGTCGAGGTCCGCCGGGTCGGCCGGAGCCTTGACGAGGACCTCCGGGATACGCCCGTCACCCTCATGCTCATCGACGTCGAAGGCACGCCAACCCAGGCGCTGGACGGGGCGCGATCCATCATCGAGCGAAACCCCGAGGTCGCCATCATCGTCGAGCTGCGGCCTCCGCAGATCGCTCGCGAGGGGGGCTCGCTCGCGGACTGGTTCGGGCAGTTCCAGGGGCTTGGGCTCGCGTTCCGCGTCATCGACGCAGAGAGCGGTCGCCTCTGGAATCGAACGATTGCGAGCCTGGAAGGCGTCGAGTCGGTCAGGCTCCTCTTCGCGCGCCCCGCTGCCAGGGCATGGCTCCGAGCTGGGCCCGCGTGAGGCAAGCGCGGTGAGCGCCGGTCGGGCCGGCGCTGCGCGCACGGTCGTGACGGCTCGATGAGGATCGGCCTCTGCTCATCGATGGTCCCGTTCATCCTTGGCGGGGGCCGCAACATCGTCGACTGGCTCGACATCATGCTTCGCGAGGCGGGCCACGACGTCGAGCGAATCTACCTCCCGCACGTCGATTCGCCGGAGCTGCTCTTCCGCCAGATGGCGGCCTATCGCTGGGTCGACCTTGCCTCGTCGACCGACCTGATCGTGACCTTCAGGCCGCCGGCCCACCTCATTCCGCATCCCCGGAAGGTGATCTGGTTCATCCATCACATTCGGGCGTTCTACGACCTCTGGAACACCGCGTACGCCAAGTCCCCCGATACGCTCGTCCATCGCGGGATCCGCGATGCACTGCATGCTGCCGATACGGCCGCCCTGAAGGAGGCGCGGGCCGTTTTCACCAACTCGCAGGTGGTGGCTGATCGCCTCCGTCGCTTCAACGATATCGAGGGTGAGGTGCTCTATCCACCCATCTACCGGCCGGAGCGATTCCGATTCGGGTCGCTCGGCAACGAGATCGCGAGCGTCAGTCGCATCGTCCGGCACAAGCGCCCGGGGCTCTTGATCGACGCGCTGCGGTTCACCAGGACGGATGTCAAGCTTCACCTCTACGGCGCGAGCGACAGCTCCTCGCACGCGACGGAGCTTCGGCGCCGGTTCAAGGATGCGGGCGTCGACGACAAGGTGACGATTGACGATCGGTGGATCAGCGAAGAGGAGAAGGCGAGTGTCCTCGCCGATTGCCTCGCCCTGGCCTACGTGCCACTGGACGAGGACTCGTACGGCTACCCGACGCTGGAGGCAGCCCACGCCTCGAAGCCGACCCTGACGACGACGGATTCGGGTGGGGTCCTCGAATTCGTCGAAGATGGCGTTACCGGGCTGGTGGTCGAACCCAGGCCGGAGGCCCTGGCCGCCGCGATGGACCGACTCTTCATGGAACGCGAAGCCACTCGCCGGCTCGGCGAGGCCGCCCGCGCGCGGATCGACGAGATGCGGATCACGTGGCCCCATGTCCTCGACCGGCTCCTCGCGTGAAGGTCCTGATCGTCAACAACATGGTGCCCTTTTCGTGGGGTGGCGCCGAGGAGCTGGCCGTGCACCTCGAGGCTGCCCTCATCAAGGCCGGGCATGAGGCGGAGGTGTTGCGCATTCCGTTCCAGACGGACCCCTGGATGCGGATCCCATCCCAGATGCTGCTGGTGCACGCGCTCGAGCTCCACAACGTCGATCGCGTGATCGCGCTGAAGTTCCCGGCCTATCTCATCCGGCACCCTCAAAAGACGCTGTGGCTCCTCCATCAATATCGACAGGCGTATGACCTCAGCGACGCCGGGATGTCGGATATCCATCTCGGCAAGCAGGCCGCGGACCTGCGGCGCGTGATCGCCACGGCGGACGAGGAGGCGTTTCGATCCAGCCGCCGGATCTTCGTCATCTCCGAGATCACCCAGGCCCGCCTCGCCAAGAACAATCGTGTCGATGCCGAGGTCCTTCGGCCGCCCCTCAACAATCCCGAGCTCTTCGGCGGCGGAACATCGGACGGGTACGTCTTCGCTGGTGGGCGCATCAACGCCATGAAACGTCAGCACCTCTTGGTTGAAGCGCTGGCCTCGACGCCCGGGACTGTCCGGCTCGTCATCGCCGGGCCACCCGACGCCCCGAAGGATGGCGAGAGGTTGCGGCGTCTCGTCGAATCGCACGATTTGAGCCACCGAGTCACGCTCGACCTGCGGTTTCTGCCGCGACGCGAGCTCGCCGAGTACGTGAACCATGCGACGGCGGTTGCCTGCCTGCCCTACGACGAGGACTCGCTCAGCTACGTCGCGATGGAGGCATCGGCGGCGGGGAAGCCGCTGATCACCACGAGCGACAGCGGCGGCGTGCTGGGGCTTGCCCGGCACCTGGAGACCGCCTGGGTTGCGGCTCCGGACGCGGCCTCGCTCGCCGAGGGCCTGAGTCGGCTGGGCACGGAGTCGTCGGCGAGCCTTCGGATGGGTGCGGCGGCGCGGGAGCTGTGGACGTCGATGGAATTGACGTGGCCCGATTCGGTGGAGCGGCTCCTCGCGTGAGGCTCCTCATCTTCTCGCCCATGACAGCGGCTTCGGCCATCGGTCGGGCCTCGGGTCTTGTCGCGCGTTCGTTGATCGACCAGGGCCACGACGTCGTGGTGGTCCGCTCCGAGGACCTGTTGCACCTCGACACGACGCCGCGCGACCTCGGCGTTCCGGTGATCCGGTGGGATGACGAGCCAGAGGTCCAGAAGGCCGTCCGATCGGCCGACGCCGTCGTATACCACGTGGGCGACAACTACGACCTGCACCGGGGATGCCTCGAGTGGCTTCCACGGTGCCCCGGGATCGTCTGCCTCCATGACTATTTCCTTGGCGACCTGTTCCTGCGCTGGGCTCATGGCGACAGACCCAGGGCGATTTCGGTACTTCGATCGTGGTATGGCGATCAAGTCGCGGGCCGGTACTTCTCGTTCGAGAAACCCGCCGCATTTGTTCAAAACACCGCTGCCACCGCGCCAATGACCGAGTGGGTTGTCGCGATGGCGAACGGCGTGATCACGCATTCGAGCTGGGGAATCGCAAGGGTTCTCCGGGCGTGCGCCGGACCCGTCCGCGTCGTCCCGCTGCCGTACGACGCCCCGAACGTCACGCCGCTTTCCTCCCCGTCGGAAGCTGCAGCGCGAGACGGGTTGACCGTCCTCACGGTCGGCCACGTCAATGCCAACAAGCGCGCCGAGAGTGTCATCAGAGCGATTGGCGAAAGCGAGCGGCTGCGAGCGGGCGCGGTCTACCGGCTGATCGGTAAGGTCGACCCGGCGGTCGAGGCCCAGCTCGCGGCCCTGGCCCAACGCCTCGGGGTCAGCCTCTCGATCTCCGGCGAAGTCAACGACGCCGAGCTGCGCGAGGCGCTCGATGGAGCGGACATCGTCTGCTGTCTCAGGCTGCCGGCGCTCGAGGCCGCCTCGGCGTCGGCGATCGAGGCGATGCTGTACGGCAAGGCCGTGATCGTGATGGACACCGGGTTCTTTCACGAGATCCCCGGCGAGTACGTGCTCAAGGTGGCGCCGGCCACCGAGATTCCCGATATCCGGCGACACCTGGAGCACCTCCAGGCCGACCCCGCTGGGAGGGCCGCGCTGGGAGGGCGCGCGGCCGATTGGGCGGCGCGAACGTTCCGGGCCGAGACCTATGCCCAGCATCTCGCCCAGCTTGCCGTCGAGGTCGCGGCCGCGGCCCCGGCCCTCGAAGCGACCCGCTACTTCGCCGAGACGTTGGTTCGGTGGGGAGCGACAGAGCCCTTCATCCCGACGGCCGATCTCGTCGGACCACTTCGGATCTTCGAGGCCTGATTGGCGACGACGCGATCAGGGCATGCTGCATGTCCTCCGCGGGCTCAGCCAGGGAAGGGAAGGCATCGTGATTGAGACCGCCACCGCCACTGCGACCGAGGTCCTCGACGACGAGACCCACCGCCGCCTCGCGAAGGACCTCTACAACCACGCCGGACGCTCATCGAGGCGCCCGACCGCACGCCCGCCCAGGTCGACGAGATGATCCCCGCGACCCATGCCGCGGCCTGGGGCCGGGCAAGACTTCGCGGGTGAGCACCGCCGAACGGGTCGTCTTCGAGCAGGTCACGAAGCGCTATCCGGGGACCGGGACCGGCAACCCCGGCGCGGTCGAGGACCTGTCGCTCGAGATCCCGGCGGGCAAGGTATGCGTCCTCGTCGGGCCGTCGGGCTGCGGCAAGACGACGAGCCTCAAGATGGTCAACCGGCTCATCGAGCCGACCTCGGGCCGAATCCTGATCGGCGACACGGATGTCGCGAAGCAGAACGTGATCCAGCTGCGCCGAGGCATCGGCTACGTGATCCAGCAGGTTGGGCTGTTCCCGCACCAGACCGTCGGCGAGAACGTGACGACGGTGCCGCGACTCCTGGGCTGGAACACCGCTCGCCGCCGTGCCCGCGCCGCGGAGCTTCTCGAGCTGGTCGGCCTCGATCCAGCGCGCTACGTTGATCGCTATCCGAGCGCCCTCTCGGGGGGAGAGCGCCAGCGGGTGGGTGTCGCGCGGGCCCTCGCCGCGGATCCCCCGGTGCTGCTGATGGACGAGCCCTTCGGCGCCGTCGACCCGATCGTTCGCGAGCGGCTCCAGGACGAGCTCCTCGGACTCCAGGAGCAGCTCGCGAAGACGATCCTGTTCGTGACCCACGACATCGAGGAGGCCATCAAGATGGGCGACCTCGTCGCCGTGATGCAGGTCGGCGGGCACCTCGCCCAGTTCGGGACGCCCGACGAGATTCTCGCGCAGCCGGCCTCGGACTTTGTCGCCCGGTTCGTGGGCGCGGACCGCGGCCTGAAGCGCCTCGCCCTGACCCGGGTCGGCGACCTGCCGCTGCGGAGCGCGGTCACGGCGCGCGTGGGCAGCGACGTCGCGGAGGCGCGCCGGAGAGCCTGGACCGATTCGTTCCCATTCATCCTGGTCGTCGATGACCACGATCGACCGGTTGGCTGGCTGGCGGGTCGGGCGATGCCCCGGACTGGCGTGCTCGAGGCGACCGATCTCATGCCGGCTAGCCCCATCTTCGATCGGCACACCACGCTCAAGGACGCCCTGTCGCTCCTCCTCTCAACCGACGTCCAGGCGGGCATCGTGGTCGACGATTCGGGCGCCGTCAGCGGGCTGGTGACGGTCGACCTGATCGCCGAGCGGATGCGGCCCGCGGCCTCGTGATCGACTGGGGCTGGGTCCTCGACCACCTCGACGACCTCGCCGGCCGAACGGTCCAGCACGTGATCCTCGCGGGCATCGCCGTCGGGATCGGGTTCGTGGTCTCGCTTGGGCTGGCGATCCTCGCACTTCGGCGGGCGCGCCTGCGGGCGGGGCTGGTGACCGTCTCAGGCATCGTCTACACGATCCCGAGCCTCGCGATGTTTGCGGCGCTCGTGCCGGTCACGGGCCTGACGACCGTGACCGCGGAGGTCCCGCTCGTCCTGTACACGCTCCTGATCTTCATGCGCAACATCCTCGCGGGCTTCGACGCGGTGCCGCCCGAAGTCCTCGAGGCCGCCGACGCGATGGGCTACTCGGCTCCGAGCCGCCTCGTCAGGGTGGAGCTGCCGCTCGCGCTTCCGCTCGTCATCGGCGGCATCCGGCTGGCCAGCGTGTCGACGATCGGTCTCGTGACCGTATCGGGCATCCTTGGCGACCGGTTCGGCGGGCTCGGCTTCTTCATCTTCGAGGGCTACCTCCACAGCTTCCCGACGGAGATCCTGCTCGGGGCGGTCCCGTCCATCGTCCTCGCGATCGCGGTCGACCTGCTCCTCGTCGCGGCCCAGCGGCGCCTCACTCCCTGGGCGCGCCTTCGACCGCCAGACATGCCCTCAGATGGTGCCGAGCTCGGCACCGGGATAGCGGCGGCGGCCACATGATCCTTGTCGAGGGGTTGTTCGCCTGGTTAGCGAATCCCGACAGCTGGTCCGGGCCCGCCGGCATCCCGGTTCGCGTGGGGGAGCACCTCGCCCTGTCCGCGGTATCGCTCGCTATCGCGATGGCTGTCGCCCTGCCGATTGGCATCTGGATCGGGCATACCGGCCGGCTGGCCTCGCTGGTCGTGAACATCGCCAACGTCTGGCGGGCGGTGCCGTCACTCGCCCTGATCGGGATCGTCCTGCCCGTCACCGCCGCCATCGATCCAGAGCTGGGCTTCAAGGTCTACCCGACCCTCGTGGCCATGGTCGTCCTCGCCGTCCCGCCGATCCTCGTCAACACCCAGGCGGGCATCGCCGGCGTTGATCGAGACCTCGTCGAGGCGGGGCGGGCACTGGGCATGCGCGAAGGCCAGGTGGTCCGCCAGCTGGAGCTCCCGTTGGCCCTGCCCGCGATCCTGACGGGGGTTCGCTCCGGCGCGGTCCAGGTCGTCGCGACCCTGACCCTGGGCGCGATCTTCGGCTCCGGCGGCCTCGGCCGCTTTCTGGTGGAGGGCATCGCCCAGCGCAATGACGGCATGACATTCGGCGGTGTCGTGCTGGTCGCCGGGCTGGCACTCGGGGTAGAGGGCGCCTTCGTGCTGGCCCAGCGATTGATCCGATCGCCAGGGCTCCGACGAATGGAGCCTGTGAGCGCGGCAAGGTCGGTCGCATAGCGGGAACGTCCCCGGCGGCACCCTCGGAGTTGCAAAAAAGTAACCGGCTAGAAGGCCTGATATGGTTTCGCGACCGTCGGATGAACCGGCGAGCGTGATAGGAGGAGAACGACCCATGCGGGTATTCCGCAAACTTGCCCTCGGGGCGTCTGTGCTGGCGCTGACGATCGGCGCGTGCACGACGGGTGGGGGCAACCCTTCCGCGGCAGCTGTTGCCGTCAAGATCGGTTCCGACGGGTTCGACGAGGCCCGCGTCGTCGCCGAGATCTATGCCCAGGCTCTCGAGGCCAAGGGCTTCACCGTGGATCGCGCCGGCATCGGGCTGGGCGCCCGCGCCGTCACGGCGGCCGCGCTCGAGAGCGGCCAGATCAACCTCAAGCCGGAGTACCTCGGCGGCGGGCTCGCCCACTACAAGGGGACCCCCGGGCGCAACTCGGACGAGAACAAGGCAGCGCTCCAGGCGAAGCTCAGCGCCGTCGGTGGCGGGATCACCGTCCTCGACTACACGCCCGGCCAGGACGCGAACGCCTTCGTCGTCCGCAAGGAGACGGCCGACCAGTTCAAGCTCATCAAGATGAGCGACGTCGCGCCGGTCCAGGACCAGCTCAAGTGGGCGCTGGCCACAGACTGCCCGACCAATCCCCTGTGCGCCAAGGCACTGAAGGATGAATACGGCCTCGCGCCCAAGCAGCTGACGCTCCTCGGAGCGTGCAGCGGCCCGATGGCCGACGCGCTGCTCAAGAAGACCGTTGACGTCGCGGAGCTCTGCTCGACCGGACCGGAGATCAAGACCAACGGCTGGGTCGTGCTCGACGACGACAAGAAGACGCAGCCCGCGGAGAACGTCGCGCCGATCGTCCGGAACGACCTGTTGGCGAAGATCGACCAGGCGAAGTTCAAGGACGCGCTCAACGCGGTGTCCGCCAAGATCGACACCGCCACGCTGGCGCAGCTGTACTACGACGTCGCCGTCGGCCACAAGGACCTCAAGGACGTCGCAGCAGCCTGGCTCAAGTCGGCCGGCCTGGTCACGTAGCTCCGTTCGCGCCGGGCTCGCCGGAGTTCAAACACGGCACCAACCGAGCCCCCGGCCCCGCCGGGGGCTCGTCGATCTCTATCCCAGCGGGCTGCCGACTGATCGCTGGTTCGGTTGGTACGCCGAGTGCTTCGACACCGTCGAGCTCAATGTCAGGTTCTATCGCCAGCCGCGGCCGGAGGTCTTCGAAGGCTGGGCGCGCCGTGCGCCCGATGGGTTCCTCTTCGCCCTGGTTGCTCGAGCGGATCCGGGCGGCGTGGCCGGCCGATGCCGATGTGGTCCTGTACTGGAACAACGACCATCGGGGCTGCGCCCCGCGCGATGCCGCTTGATTTGCCGTGATGGCCCGGCGCGCCGGCCTCGAGGTCACGGGGGCACCGGAATCCGCCGCGCTGCGTGTGGGCTAGCCTTGCCGCACGGCCTGCGACCCGCCGTTTGACCGGGCGCCCGTCGTGCGCATCATTTGCTGGATCCCATGAGGCCCGAGGCAGCAGCCATGTACGAGCGCCTGTTCGGCAACAAGGAGCGCGACGCCGCCGTCGCGGACCGGATCCCGCCGGGCCAGTACCGAACGGAGAAGTTCCCGGTCCTGCACTACGGCTCCGTCCCGAAGACGGATCTTGCGACGTGGGAGTTCAAGGTCTACGGCCTCGTCGACAGCCCATTGACGCTCACCTGGGACCAGTTCAGGGCGCTGCCCCGCAAGACGGTCGGGACCGACATCCACTGCGTGACCCGCTGGACCAAGCTCGACACGACGTGGGAGGGCGTCCCGATCCAGCACGTCCTCGAGCTCGTCCAGGTGCGTTCGGACGTGACCCACGTCGTCGCTCATTCGGAGCAGGGCTACACGGCCAATCTCCCGCTCGACGTCCTCGATGACGCCGACGTCCTGCTCGCCGATACGTTCGACGGCCAGCCGCTCGACCCCGAGCACGGCTACCCGCTGCGGCTCCTCGTGCCGAAGCGCTACTTCTGGAAGAGCGCGAAGTGGCTCCGGGGCCTCGAGTTCCTCGACCACGACCAGCTCGGCTTCTGGGAGCGCTACGGCTACAACAACGACGCCGATCCCTGGAAGGAAGAGCGCTACTCGGAGTAGCGCGGAACGAATGGAGACACGAATGGACGACGACTCGGAGCTCTTCAGGCATATCAACGAGCTGGCCACCGAAGAGGAACACCTGTGGGGCCGCGCCAGCGGCGGCAGCGGGCTCGACGCGACCGAGATCGCCCGCCTCGACCGCCTCAAGGTCGAGCTGGACCGCTGCTACGACCTGCTCCATCAACGGCAGGCACGCCGCGCGGCCGGACTTGATCCCGAGGAAGCGAAGCTCCGACCCGAGGAGGTCGTGGAGCGCTACCAGCAGTAGGCGTCGATCACGCAGTCGCACGCGAGGCCCATCTGGCACACCGCGGGCAAGCCCTGCTAGCTCGCTGAAAGGCACCTACCCGGGCATCGGGTGCATGCTTCGAAGCCTCACATCAGCCGAGCCGGAACACCGCCAGATCGGAGAACACCATGGCGAAGCAGGTCGCGAACAAGGCAGGCGCGTCCCGGAACGGCGCCCGCTCCCGGAAAGCGTCGCCGGAGCCTCGTCTCGCCCCGCTGGGCGACGAGGTCCAGCGATTCGGCGCCCTCCGGTTCCTGCCGATCGCGCTCGAGGCAGACGCCAGGCGGGAGAGCTGCCAGCTCCTGAACGTCATTCTCGCCGACTCGATGATCCTCTATGCGCTGTACAAGAAGCACCACTGGCTGGTCGCCGGCCCGACGTTCTACCAGCTCCACCTGCTGTTCGACAAGCATGCGGAGGAGCAGGCCGAGATCATCGACGTCGTTGCGGAGCGGGTCCAGAGCCTCGGCGGGATCGCCGTGGGCGATCCACGCCACGCGGCTGAGCTGACGACGATCGACCGGGCGCCGAATGGCGCCGAGAGCGTCGCCGCGATGATCCACCGGCTGCTCGACGCCCACGAGACCGTCATCGAGAAGGTCCGCGACGCGATCGACCGGACCGAGAAGCTCGGCGACTGGGGCACGAACGACCTGCTCATGGGCGACGTCCTCCGGCCGAACGAGCTCCAGGTCTGGTTCGTTGCCGAGCACGTCGTCGACGTGCCGCTGATCGAGGACTGACCGCCGCTCAGGTGCTCGGCGCCGGCCGGGTGGTCCGCGCGGCGGGCGTGCCCGGCGACCACTGCGGGACCCGGGCGTGGCGAGCCGGCACGCCGCTCGGCGCCGCGGCTGGACCCGGGTCCGTCGCGGGGTCGTAGGTCGCGAGCCGGTTCTTGCCGGCCGCCTTGGCCTGGTACATCGCGACATCGGACTGGCGCAGGACCTCGTCGACAGCGGGCGTGACGCCGGGCGCCACGAGGGCCACGCCGACGCTCGCGGGTACGACCAGGTGGCGGCCCTCGATCGACACCGGCTCGGCGAGCTTCTCGATCAGGCGCCCTGCGACTCCCTCGGCCTCGGCGACCTCGTGCGTCGCCGGCAGCAGCACCGCGAACTCGTCGCCACCGATGCGACAACCCAGGTCGCCGGGGCGAATCGCGCTCACGAGCCGGTTCCCCACGGCGCTTAGCAGGGCGTCCCCGGCGTCGTGGCCCATGTCGTCATTGACGTGCTTGAAGTCATCGAGATCGAGGAACAGGACGGCAGTCCCCGCCCGTACGGCCAGGGATTCGCCGACGGCGGCGATGAAGCGACGGCGGTTGGCGAGGCCGGTGAGCGGATCATGGAACGCCTGATACGAAAGTTGGGCCTCGAGGACCTCCCGGCGCTCGATGTCGTGGGCCAGATGGCCGACCATCCCCGCGAGGCGGACGAGGACCAGGATCGAGAGCACGGCGGTGGCGAACGCGACAACGATGACGATGCTGTCGGTGCTCGTGCTGTCGATCGTGAGCAGCGCCGGGCCCACGAGCATTGCTCCACCGAGCAGCGCCAGGCGGATCGGACCAAGGAGGGCGACCGCGATCGGCCGCGGGTCGAACACGCCGGCCATCGTCGGGTGGAGCGCCGCCGTACCGAACAGGACGTAGGCGATCAACCAGATTCCGTCGAGCAGGCCGCCGTCGACGTAGGTCCCGGCGACGGTCTGGAGCCCGAAGACCAGGTCGCCGACAAGCAGGAGGACGAGGTTGGCCACCAGGAGCCCGAACGACGCCGTACGAGCGCCGGGCGTCATGACGAGCCCGAAGGCCATGCCGATGAGGAGCAGGTCGCCGATCGGATAGGCGATCGAGATCGCGAAGCTGAGCGGCTCGGGATTGCTGGCGGCAACGAGCGGACCGAGCACGAACGACCACCACACGAGCGCCGCGCCGGTGGCGAGGATCGCGCCGTCGAGGAGGCCCGCGCGGTCGCCGCCGCTCAGGCGCCGGCGGATAGCGAGTCCGAGCCCCACCGCCAGGAGGGGATAGCCGAGCAAGTAGGCGACGTCGGCGCCCGATGGAAAGGGATCCTCGCCGATCGCGGCGTAGCCGGTCCACAGGATGTCGCCAATGACGAACGCGAGCTGTCCGGCCATGAGGATTCGTCTCGGTCATGACCGACCCGTGCAACGCCGGCGTCTTGCCGGGTTGTGCGTACAGTCACCACCCCGGCCGCCAGCTCCAACCACCCGAATGTACCTTTCACCGGTGGGCCGAGCGGCTCAGTCGAGGTTCGGCGGCTCCCTGCGGACCGGGGTGAGCGACACGGACGTGATGCAGCCGAGCGCTGGATCCAGCGCGAGGGCGAGATCCAGGTCGCCCCGATCGGAACGAAGGCGGAACGCCGCCTTCCGCTCGCCATCGCCCTCGACGGCCGGGCCGAGACGGATCGGCGCGAATCGCGCCGCAGTCGCGCCGAGCGCCCGCCGCACCGCCCCGAGATCGACCTCCTTGCCAACTGCGATCTCGGAGGGCCACTCGACCGCCGATCGGCCGTCGTGGTGGACGAGCGCCGCAGCGACTCGGGTTGCCGCAAGCTGGAGGGCGGCCGGCGGCTCGGGCACAGAGGTGATCCCGAACGTCTGGACACGGGGCGGCAGCTCCGGCGAGAGCAGGATCTCCACGCGCACACGCCCGCGGTCGCCCTGCATCCACCACGCAAGATGGAACGGGGTCTGTGACTCCACGGGCTCGGCTTCGTCATGGCGGAGAGCGCCATGACGCTCGCGGAGACGTTCGATGAAGTCGCGGCGGGCCGCAAGCGGCTCATCGAGCTGGACGTTCATCGCGAACAGGTCCGACGCGCGCGCGTCGTCCCAGTGCTGGATCAGGCGTTCCACGGCCGCGCGCGCGGCGCGCGTCGCGGCGTTTGGTCGGGTGCGGCGCATTGGAACGACGTCCGCGAGCACGAGCTCGGCCAGCTGGTCGTGCGCGAGCAGCGACGCCGGCGCATATCGGGCGTTCGCGAGCGCGATCACGCCAAGCCCGGACGCCGGGTGCCAGCGCATGTGCGATCCGAAGCCCGGGTAGCCGCCGCCGTGGCCCACGATGCGCCCGATCCGAAGGTCGTCGACCATGAACAGCCCGAAGCCGTAGGCGAGACTCTCCACTTCCGGCATGGCCTCGACCGAGGCCTCGGTCAGGCGCACGCCTGCCGGGACCATCGCGCGCTGCATCTCGCGGCGGGTTGCGCGCTTCAACGGATGGCCGGCCTCGGGACCGTCACGAGGCGGCTCGGCGTCGATGAAGCCGCTGACCCAGCGCGCAAGATCCTCGACCGTCGTGAAGATCCCGCCCATCGACGCCAGCGCGCCGTACGGGTCCATCGGCTCTTCGAAGAACGCCCCGTGATGCCAGATGTAGCCGTGAGCCAGCCGCGCCGGCTCGACCTCTGATTCGAGGTAGCCGGTCGAGGCCATGCCCAGCGGGTCCAGCAGCCGCTCCCGCACGACCTCGCGATACTCCCGCCCGGCGACGTTCGTGATCAGCCGGCCAAGGATCCCGTAGCCCAGGTTCGAGTATTCGAAGCGCGTCCCCGGCGCCCAGGCGAACGACAGCCCGCCGCGCAGGAGCGCCGAGAACTCTTCGAGATCGAGGCCTTGCTGCCGGTCGCCCCACGGGTCGTCGGTCGGGAACCCGGCGGTCATGCTCAGCAGATGGCGGATCGTGATCGTTGGGGAATCGGCGGTTGGAAGCGTGATAGCCGCGAGCTCCGGCACATGGTCGGCAATCGGGTCATCGAGGCCCAGCCGGCCCTCGTCACGGAGCAGCAACACGGTCGACGCGGTAAAGCTCTTGGTCATCGACGCGATCCGGAAGACCGACGAAGCCGAGGGCAGGGCGTCCTCGCCGACCCGCAGCGTGCCGAAGCCGCGGGTATGGATCAGCTCGCCGCCGTGGACCACCCCGTACGCGAGACCCGGCGCCTTCCAACCCGCGAAGGTCCGATCCGCCAGGGCATCGATGCGCTCAAGCGCCGCCGCGAGCGGGCTCGGGCGGCTCGAGACGGTCATCGATCGGGCCGGGAATCGGGTAGGGGCCGGGGTTAGCCCAGCCCCTCCCACACCACCGGACATGCGGGTCCGCATCCGGCGGTTCGCCAGCGCTCCCGAAGGCGACGACGACGATCGCTCAGGCCGACCAGACCGAGGTCGGC
>JBBQFS010000014.1:0-28475 GCA_038322255.1 Candidatus Limnocylindrales bacterium
CGGGCGCGCCGCTCGAGATCGTCTGCGGCGCCACGAACATCGCCGTCGGCCAGCGGGTGCCCGTCGCCCTGCCCGGCGCCGTGCTGCCGGGCGGCCGGCGGATCGAGCGAACCGAGAAGATGGGCGTGATCTCGAACGGGATGCTGTGCTCCGGCGACGAGCTCGGGCTCACGGCCGACGCCGACGGGATTCTGATTCTCGCCCCCGACACGCAGCTCGGCGCGAAGCTCGCCGATCTGTACGGCGACGTCGTGCTCGACGTCGACGTCAAGCCGAACCGCGGCGACGCCCTGTCGATCGTTGGCATCGCCCGGGAGGTCGCGGCGCTCATGGGCGCGAAGGTCGAGCTGCCGCCAACGGCTGTCGTCGAGCAGGGGCCGGCGATCGCGGAACGACTCGTCGTGGCGGTCGAGGATTGGAAGCTCTGCCCGCGCTTCGTGGGCCGCTGGATCGAGGGCGTCGAGGTCCGGCCCTCTCCGGATGCCGTGCAGATGCGGCTGCTCGCGGCCGGGATCCGCCCGATCAGCAACGTCGTCGATGCCTCGAACTACGTGATGGTCGAGCTGGGGAAGCCGATCCACACCTTCGACGCCGCCGCGGTGGCGCGGGACGGCTCGGGCCGAGCGAGCCTCCAGGTCCGCCTGGCGACGGCGGGGGAGCACTTGGCAACGCTCGATCACGTCGAGCGAGAGCTGGATCCCGAGACGCTGCTCATCGCCGACTCGAGCGGAGCGCTCGCGATCGCGGGGGTCATGGGCGGGGCGTCCTCGGAGGTGTCCGAAACGACCCGCGAGGTGATCGTGGAGTCGGCAATCTTCGACCCCGTGAGCGTGCGTCAGACGGCATTCCGCTATGCCCTCCGGTCTGAAGCGAGCCTCCGCTTCGAGAAGGGCCAGGAGTTGCGGTTGGCGCGCCTCGGCGCGGATCGCGCCGCCCGGCTGATCGTGGAGTGGGCCGGCGGAACGGTCGCCGCGGGGAAGATCGACACGAATCCGGAGGAGCCCGGGCCGCGGCAGGTGGCGTTCCGGCCCGCCCGGGTCGACCGCTTGCTGGGCACGGAGCTCAATGTTGACGCGCAGCGCGAGGTCCTGCGGCGGGTCGGGATCGAGACCGAGCCCGCGGCTGAGGCGACCGACGTGGCCATCACGGCCGGCCCGACGCCCGAGGCGGTCCGCGCCGCGCCCGGCGAGGCCGTTGTCGCGAATGTCCCGACCTGGCGCCGTGACATCGAGGTCGAAGCTGACCTGGCCGAGGAAATAGCGCGCGTCCATGGCTACGAGCGCGTCCCACCGCGGCTGCCCTCGACTGCGATGCCCGGCTGGCGCGAGACCCCGCTGGCCGCGCGCGATGCCATCCGCGACGCGCTCGCCGGTGCGGGCCTGACCGAGGCCGTGACGTATGCCCTGGTCTCGGCCAGGATGATCGAGTCGTTCCGTTGGTCGTTCGAGGACCGGCCCGCCACGAGTGAGGCGCGCCGGGAAGGAACGCCGATCGCGGTCACCAATCCGTTGTCGATCGATCACGCCTGGCTCCGGCAGTCGATCGTGGGGAGCCTCGTCGGGGTCGTCGACTCGAACGCGCGCCACGGGCAGGCCGACGTCGCCGTCTTCGAAGTCGGGAAAGGCTACGGCCGGGTCGCCGACGCCCCGCGGGAGTGGTGGCGCCTCGGGCTCGCGCTGTCCGGCGCGTTCGAAGAGCCCGCCTGGAACCGACCGAGACGCGAGGCCGACCTCGAGGACGCCAAGGGTGCGATCGAGCTCATCGCCCGGCTGCTGGGCGCGAGCAGTCCGGAGTACGCGCCGCTCGCCGACGAGCCCATCCTGCACCCCGGTCGAAGTGCGACGGTCAGCGCGGATCACCCGAGTGGCAAGCCGGCTATCGGCGGCGTCGTCGGCGAGCTGCATCCGGCGCTGGTCGAAGCATGGGGTCTGCGGGGGGGACGGGTGATCGTCGCCGAGCTGTCCGTGACCGGGCTCACGGCCGGGAGCCTTGCCGCGATCAGCTCCGTGCCCCCGCCGCGCGTCCAGCCGGTGGAGCGCGACCTGACCGTGGACGTGCCCGATAGCCTCCCCGCGGCGGAGGTCGCGCGTGCCCTTCGCGAGGCCGGTGGCGCCCTGCTCGTGGACGCCGGCCTCGTCGGGACGTATCGCGGCCGGCCGCTTGGACCCGACGAGCGCAGCCTCACCTTCCGGCTTCGATTCGGTGCCGCCGAACGCGTCCCGAGCGACGCCGAGGTCGACGCCACGCTCGAAGAGATGACCGGCGCGTTGGTGCACCTTGGAGCCCGAATTCGCGGCTGAGCCTGCTACAGTGCCGCCGTCCAGCGTACCCGGGGGAGGGAGCCGTTCGTGGAAGCGATCCAGCCATTCGATCTCGTGATCGTTTTGGCGCTCATCGCGATGTTCATCGTCGGGTATGCCCAGGGCACCGTTCGGCGGTTGCTCGGCATCGCAGCGATCGTCTTCTCGCTCATCCTTGCCGCCCAGGTCCGGCAGCCGCTCGGCCAATACCTCACGCACGAGTGGACGTCGATCACGTCGGCGTACAGCTTCATGGTCGCCTTCGGTGCCGTGTTCGTCGCCGCGGCGGTGACCCTCAGCATCGGCATCCAGCTGACGTACCGTCCGACGCCGCTGTTCAAGCGCTACCCGGTGCTCGACGAGATCGTCGGAGGCCTGCTCGGGGTGGTCGAAGGGTTCCTCATCCTGATCGTGATCCTGCTGATCCTCGACCCGTACTACACGCAGCCGCAGGTCCGCGAGAAGGTTGGTGTCGGTGAGTTCGGGCTGTTGCGGACGGTGCACGACTACCTCGACCCGACGCTGACCGCTTCGATCCTCCGCGACAACGTGATACCGGTCCTGCTGGGCCTGTTCGGCTTCCTCTTCCCGCAGGACGTCCGGGACACGTTCGCCCGGGCCGGTCGCCTGCTCGCCCGTCCCTGATCGCCGGCAAGACGCTTCGGCGCGAGGTTTTCGCCGGGCCCACGCTTGTGGCGGCGCGGGCGCTCCTGGGAGCGCACCTGGTTCGGGACGGTGCGGGCGCGCGTCGGGTCGCGCGCATCGTCGAGGTCGAGGCCTACATCGGCGAGGACGACTTGGCCTCCCACGCACGCTTCGGCCGGACCGCCCGCAACGGGGTCATGTTCGGGCCTCCCGGCATCGCCTACGTGTACCTTGTCTACGGGATGTACGAGTGCCTGAACGTGGTCACCGAGCCTGCGGGTCGGGCGGCTGCGGTGCTGATCCGGGCCGCCGAGCCGGTCGAAGGCGAGGCGGCCATGCGCGAAGCGCGGCTGGCCCATGCGCTCCGGCGCGGGCGAACCGACGAGGACCGTGAGCGGGTTGGCCATCGGATCCGAGCCCTCGCTCCGGCAAGGCTCGCCTCGGGTCCGGGCCTCGTCGCCGCGGCGTTCGACATCTCGCGCACTGAAACCGGCACGGACCTCCTCGATTCCGACTCGACCCTCCGCCTCGAGCCCGGTCGACCGGTCGCCAGCGTCGTGACGACGCCCCGCATCGGCATCGGCTACGCGCCGGAGCCGTGGCGCAGCCATCCGTGGCGCTTCCTCGACGCTGACAGCGTCCTCGGACCGAGGGCCCGCAGGAGCTTGACCTCGGTCCTCGGAGGTCAGCTCGTAGATGACTCCAGCTAGCTCTCGCTGAGACCCTTGGACCAGCGCTCCATCCAGCTCCTCGAGTTCCCGGCCGTCCGGACCCGGCTGGCCGAGAAGACGTCGTTCGGGCCGAGCCGCCGTCTCGCCGAGGCGCTCGTCCCCCAGTCGGACCCGGTGCTGGTGGGCCGGACCCTCGACGAGACCGACGAGGCCCGCAGGTTGGTGGAGGAGCGGCCCGGGGCCGGGATCGGCGGGGCGCGCGACATCGGGCCGGCGATCGAGCGCGCCGCTCGCGGCGGGCGGCTCGATCCCCAGCAGTTCCTCGATCTCTGGGTCACGCTCGACGCGGTAGCGGCCCTCAAGCCGTACCTCGCCGACGCCCGCCGGCCGCTCCAGCGCGAGCTGGGCCGCCAGCTCCACTCGTTGCCGGCGATCACATCGACCCTCGCGCGCTCCTTCGACCCCGCGGGTGAGCTGCTCGACACCGCGTCACCGCGCCTCGGTGGCCTTCGGGCCGCCGTTCGCGTCGCCTTCGACCGGCTGAAGCGGCGGCTGGACTCGCTCGTCGCTTCGGAGCTCGGCAACGCCCTTCAGGAACCGATCATCACGCTCCGCAACGGGCGTTACGTCGTGCCCGTCCGGGCCGACGCGAAGAGTCGCGTGAAGGGCATCGTCCACGACGCGTCCGGCAGCGGCCAGACCTTGTTCATCGAGCCGCTGGTCGTCGTCGAGCTCGGCAACGCCTGGCGCGAGGCCCAACTGGCCGAGCAGGAGGAGGTCGATCGGATCCTCGACGAGCTCTCGGCGCTGATCGACGCGAACGCCGGGCCGCTGCGCGAGACCCTCGCCGCGCTGGCCCGCTTCGACCTATGGTCGGCGAAGGCCCAGCTCGCGGGCGAGATGGGCGCCGCGCGCGCCGCGACGGCGACGCGCCCCGAGGTGACCCTGTTGTCGGCGCGACACCCGGGCCTGACCGGCCGCGTCGTCCCGATCGACGTCCGGCTCGGCGATGGCTTCACCGCCCTCGTCGTGACCGGCCCGAACACCGGCGGCAAGACCGTCACGCTGCGGACACTTGGGCTGCTGGCGCTGATGCATCAGGCCGGCCTGCATGTTCCGGCCGCGCCGGGCAGCCAGCTGCCGATCTTTCGCGACGTCTTTGCCGACATCGGCGACGAGCAGTCGATCGCCCAATCGCTCTCGACATTCTCGGGCCACATGCGCTCGATCATTCGGATCGTCGCCGAGGCCGGCCCGGACACGCTCGTCCTGCTCGATGAGCTGGGTGCAGGTACGGACCCCACCGAGGGCTCGGCGCTGGCCCAGGCGCTGCTCGACCATTTCATCAAGGCCGGCGCCCTCGTTGCCGCCACGACCCACTACGCCGAGCTCAAGGCCTACGCCCACACCACGCCGGGCTCGATGAACGCGTCGGTCGAGTTCGACCTCGAGACGCTCAGCCCGACCTACCGCCTGACGATCGGGCTGCCGGGTGGCTCGCAGGCCTTCGCGATCGCCGAACGGCTGGGCCTGTCCGAGGCGCTCGTCGCCGATGCCCGATCGCGTCTGTCCGAATCCCAGCGAACGTTCGAGGCGACGCTCGCCCGGATCCGCGAGGTCGAGGGCGAGACGGCCGACGCCCTGGAGCGATCACGCATGACCGAGGCGCGGGCGGCCGAAGCTCTGCGGGCCGCCGATGAGGAACGCCGTCGCGCGAAGGACCAGCGCGAGGTGACCGAACGGCGGGCGCGCGAGGATGCCGAGCGGCTCGTGGGCGAGCTCCGGGCGGAGCTCGAGACGGCGCGCCGAGGCCTCGAGCGAGGCTCGCTGACGGCGCCCGCGATCGACACCGTGCTGGAGCGCGCCGAGGACCGATTGGCCAAGGTGCCGGCGCCGGCACCGGCGAAGGCGCGCGGCGCCGGCCGGGCGGCCCCTCCGGCGGCAGCAACTGCGACGTGGCGGGTCGGCGACGAGGTGCGAAGCCACACCGGCGGCTGGACGGGCCGGATCGCGGAGCTCGACCGGTCGAGGCGCCGCGCGACCATCGAGACCGGCTCGGTGCGTGTCAGCGTCGAGGTCGCGGACCTGGAGCCCGTCACGGCATGGTCGGGGGTCGGCGGCGGCACCGGCTGGGGCGCGGGCAAAGGCGGTTCCGACGACGGCGCGGCCTCGGGCGGTGGGGCCGCCTCGGCCGGCACGAACGTGTCGGAGCTTCGGCTGAGCCGCGCCGGCAGCGTGCCCATGTCGCTCGACCTTCGCGGCGCGCGGGTCGAGGAGGCGCTCAGCGCGCTCGAGCGCTATGTCGAGGATGCGTCCCTCGCCGGCCTGGCCAAGGTGACCGTTGTTCATGGCCTCGGCACCGGCGCCCTGCGCGATGCGGTCCGCTCCGACTCGGCAGCCCACCCGCTCGTGCGCGCGGTCCGGGCGGGGGAGCGGGGCGAGGGCGGTGACGGCGTGACGGTTGTCGAGCTGGCGTAGGCCCTACCGGCGTCGCGTCGCGACGCAGCGCCGGGTGCGCGCCGGCTCAGCGCTCGCGGCGCGGACAGCGCAGGGTCAGCGCCGCCGTCGGATCGGGCGGAAGCCGCGCGGTCGGATGAGGCGGAACCGCCGCCCGATCGCGATCGCTCCAAACGGCACGATCAGCGGGAAGATCGCGCCTGCGGCGATGCCCCCTGGGGGTCCCTGTAACGTCGTGAGCGGCACGATGTTCGTCTGGGTCGGCTTCGGCTTGCCGGGCTTGGTCGGCGTCGGAATGGGCGTGCCCTGGCTCGTGCTCGGCGTCGGCTGCGGCGGGACGCACGGGACGATGACCGAGGGATCGGTGGTGGGGCCACCATCGGGCGGGCAGATGACCGGGACCGGGCTGCAAACCTGAGTCGGCTTGAACCGGCCACCCCACGTCGCACCGAACGGGTGGAAGCTCAGGTTGTAGAAGTACATCGTTCGAGTCTTCTTGGGGCCGCCGGAGACGCCGACACCCCGCGCCGCCCGGCCCGCCCAGCCCTGCGTGTACTTCTGCCACGTCGGGAATCGCGCCTCGACCTGGCTGAAGTCGAGGAAGGTGCGGGTCACCATCGGCCCGGTGCAGCCGTTCGCCCACAGCCGCCCCGTGGCGCTGTCGATCTGCGAAGGGAGATGGAGGTTGTCCTTACGCGTGGGCTCGGTGCCCTTGATGAACATCTCCTTGACCGTCGAGACCGTGCCGGAGCCCGGCAGCAGCCCGCTGAACGCGTCCACCGTCACGTCGACGAGGCCGTCGGGGCGCTTGAACTTGGCCACCGGCAGGTCCTGGCTGATCTCGGTCAGGATTCGTGACCAGAGCGGAGCCGCAGACGCAAGCGACAGGGCATCGTTATTCGAGGTCGAGTCGGAGTTCCCCATCCAGACACCCACCGTCAAGGCCGGCGCGTTCGGGTCATCGGGCGGCGCGAGGAAGCCGTAGGCGGCCGTGTCCTTGCGGTCGTTCGTGGTACCCGTCTTGTACGCGGCCGGCCGGCGAATGTTGCCGGCCTTGTCCTTCTCAATGATCTGCCACTGGCCCCAGACCGGGTTGATCGCCTTGTCGGTGTTGCCGCTCAGGATGTCGGCGACGATGAACGACGCCTGCGGGCTCGCGATGCGCTTTCCGACCGGCTTCTGCTCCGTCGTCGAGTAGATGACCTTGCCGTCCTTGTCCTTGATCTCGCGGATCATCGTCCGCGGCATCATCACGCCGCCATTCGCGATCCCGGTGTAGGCGCCCAGCAGCTCGATCGGATGGGTCTCGATCGCGCCGACCGACTGCGACACGACCGGGATGGCGCCCGGCGGGAACGTCAGGCCGTACTCCTGCTCCTTGGCAAAGGCATGGTCGATGCCGTTGATGAGGCCGGCCTTGATGGCCGGGATGTTCAAGGACATCTGGAGCGCCGAGCGCATGCGAACCGGGCCGCGCTCGAGGCCATCGGCCTGGGTCGGCAGGAAGGACGAGTTCTTGCCCCCGAAGTCCGTGACGACGTCCATGAACATCGTGGCTGCGGTGATTGTGTGGTCCTCGATGCCGACGAGGTAGTTGAGCGGCTTGATGGCCGAACCTGGCTGGCGGAAGCCGTCGGACAGGACGTCGAACTGGGGCTGGAACTTGGCGCTCCCATCGGCGTAGTACTGGCCGCTGCCGCCGTACGCGAGGATCTCGCCCGTCCGGTAGTCCATGACCGCGGCGGCGCCGTTGTGGATGTTCGCGCCGCGGAGGTTCTTGAGCCAGGTGAACTCGGCCTTCGGGATCTTGAGCGAATTCCACACTGGCGTCGGGTCCTTGAGATGGGTGACGCGGGTCGACGCATACAGCCACTTCTCGACGGTCTGCTGCATCGTCCAATCGAGGCTGGTCGTGACGTGGTAGCCGCCGGTGTCGACCTTCTCGCACGTATCCGGGGTGTCGGGGCAGAGGAGCGCCCCGAGCTCCCTGCGAACCTGCCAGACGAAGTGCGGCGCCTTCCACGGCGGCGCCACCTGGGGCGTCAGGACCAGCTTCTCCTTCTTCGCCGCCTCGTACTCGGCCGCGGTGTGATCCTTGCCCGAGAGCACGCTGCGCGTCGGGTCGGACATGTAGTCAAGCACCTGGTTCCGGCGCGTCACGATCGGGGAGTCGTTCGGCACGACGAGCGTGACCTTGTCGCTGGGGCAGGTCGCGCCTTCCTCGAGGACGATCGAGCATTCTCGAATCGCGTTCCTGGATAGGTCATATTTGGT
Source organism: Candidatus Limnocylindrales bacterium (assembly GCA_038322255.1). Taxonomy (GTDB): domain Bacteria; phylum Chloroflexota; class Limnocylindria; order Limnocylindrales; family CSP1-4; genus UBA5189. The sequence goes on from JBBQFS010000014.1 coordinate 8,348, forward strand.
CGGCGACTGGGGGATCGCGGCCAGGACTGCGAACTGGGCGAGGGTCAGGTCCGGCAGGTCCTTGCCGAAGTAACCGTAGGACGCGGCCTTCACGCCGTAGCTCTGGTTGCCGTAGAAGTTCTGGTTGAGGTACGCCGCCATGATCTTCTTCTTGCCGTCCTCGCCCGGGAAAGCCTGGGTAAGGCGGATCGACTGGATGATTTCGCGGAGCTTGCGGTCGTAGACCGAGCCGCCGAAGGCCTCTGCGGGCAGGAGACGCGCCCGCACGAGCTGCTGCGTGATCGTCGAGGCGCCGCGAGACCGCCCCGCGAGGGTGTCGAGGCCGGCCGAGACGATCGCGCCGATGTCGAAGCCCGGGTTCGTCCAGAAGTCCTTGTCCTCGACCGCGGTCGTCGCGTCGATCATCTCGGGCGGAATCTGGCCGAACGTCACGAGCTCGCGGCGGAGGACGCCGAAGCGCGCCAGCTCCACGGCCCCGGTCCGGTCCACGACGATCGAAGGCTGTTCGAACGCCAGGTCGTTGAAGGCAACCTTTGGATCGGGCAGGTCACGGCTGTAGTAGGCGTAGGCGCTGACGGTGGTGATGAAGCCGACGCCGCCCAGCACGAGGAAGCTGGAGAAGAGGAGCAGCGGGATGGCGAGTGCCACGCGGCGGGCGGCACCACCTCCACGTCCGCGTCGGGCGGCACCGTTGCGACGATGACGCTGACGCCTTTGGAGGGCAGTCTGCATGAGGCGGGGACGATACCATAGGGTCCGTGAGGGCCCATTCCCCCCATCGGGTCGGCCTGTCGACGGCCCTCTGCCCGATCCTGTGACGCGTCCCGATCCGGCCGGCGGCACGGGCGCGAGCGGCACGACCGCAGACGCGGCCCCCGGCGGCACCTCGGCGCCGGCCTTCGAGGAGGGCCTTGCCGGGCTGCTCCCGGAGCTCCGCTGGCGCGGGATGTTCCACGCCGCGTCGGACGGGCTCGAAGCGAGACTTGCCACGAATCGGCCGATCACGGCCTACAACGGCTTCGACCCGTCCGGCCCGTGGCTCCACATCGGCCACCTCGTGCCGATCTTCGGGCTGATCCAGCTCCAGCGCCACGGTGGCCGGCCGATCGCGCTGGTCGGCGGTGGGACGGGCATGATCGGCGACCCGTCGGGCCGGTCCAGCGAACGGAACCTCCTCTCGCGGGAGCGCCTCGAGGCCAACGTCGCCTCGATCCGGCCCCAGCTCGAGCGGTTCCTGGACTTCGAGGGCCCCCGCGAGGCGACGATGGCCAACAACCTCGACTGGCTCGAGCCGATCCCCCTGCTCGACTTCCTGCGCGACATCGGCAAGCACTTCACGATCCCGTACATGCTCGCCAAGGACTCGGTCCAGAAGCGGCTCGAGGCGGGGCTGTCCTTTACCGAGTTCAGCTACATGCTCATCCAGGCCACGGACTTCCAGCACCTCTACCGCACCATCGACTGCGAGCTCCAGATGGGCGGCGCCGACCAGTGGGGCAACATCACCGCGGGCCTCGAGCTGATCCGGCGGACCTCGGAGCCGCGCGAGGACGGCCTGCCCAACGCCTACGCGATGGCCTACCCGCTCCTCCTCACGCCGTCGGGCACGAAGTTCGGCAAGTCCGACACCGGCGATTCCGTCTGGCTGCACCCTGACGGCACCAGCCCATATGCCTTCTACCAGCACTGGCTCAACACCGACGATCGCGACGTCCCGACATACCTGCGCTGGTTCACCACCTTCGAGCCGGCGAAGATCGAGGCCCTCGAGGCCGACCTCGCGGCCCATCCTGAGCGGCGCGCGGCGCAGCGTGAGCTCGCCACGGATCTGACCTCACGCGTCCACGGCGCCGATGTGGCCGCGCGGGCCGTCGCGGCATCCGAGGCTGCCTTCTCGGGCTCGCCGATCCTCGACCCGGCGATCCTCGAGACGCTCCACCGCACCGCTGACGGCTTCGACGTCACGGCGGTTGACGTGGCCTCCGGTCCGATCGGCCTGTTGGTAGCCAGTGGGACGTCGGCCTCGAAGAGCGAGGCCCGCCGCTCCATCGCCGGTGGCGCGATCACGATCAACGACCGCCGGATGACGGAGGCCGACACCGAGCTGCCGCCCGCCGTCAGCGGCGAGTGGTACGTCGTGCGCATCGGCAAGCGCCGCGTGCGCGTGGGTCGCCGCGGGGGCTGACCCTTCGCCACCCCGGAACGCTCCAGCGGCACAGAATCAGCCCGACGCGCTTGCTGCGGCGGCCTCCGAGGCGATCTCGCGGGCGGCTTGGATGAGACGGTCGTCCTGCTCCTGGTTACGGACCGTGAGGCGCAGGCAGTTGGCGAGCGGGTGACCTGACGCGAAGGTTCGCGGGATCAGGCCGAGTGACAGCAGCGCCTCGGCGGCGGCATCGGCGGCGGCCGGCGAATCGAAGGCGACGAGGAGGAAGTTCGTCGTCGATGGCAGGGGATGCCAGCCGGCGGCGGCCAGCGCGGCGCTGAATCGGTGGCGCTCGGCCGTGATGATTGCCACTCGGTCATGCGCGATCGAGTCGTCCCGCAGCAACGCGGCGCCGACATCGACCGACACCACCGAGACCGACCCCGGCGGCCGGTAGAGGGCGATCTCGCCGATGACCTCCGGAGTCGCAAGGGCGAACCCGACGCGAAGGCCCGCGATGCCGTACGCCTTGCTCAGGGTTCGCAGCACGACCAGCCGCGGGTAGGTCGACCGGAGCGGCGCAACGGAATCGCCCGCGAACTCGATGTAAGCCTCGTCAACGACCACGACCGGCGCCGCTCGGCCCGCCCGCTCGGCGTCAGCCGCCAGCCCCTCGAGCAGCGCCGCGATGACGCCATGGGGCTCTGCCCGGCCGGTTGGATTGTTCGGGCTGCAGAGCCAGACGAGGGACGCGAGCGACCCGCCGTCATCGGGCTCGGACGCCGCCGAACGGACGGCATCTACGTCAAGCGCGAAGCCGTCTGCAACGGATCGGCGAGGCACGCGCGTGACCCGCCCGGTGCGCTGCTCGGTGAGGATCCCGTACATCGGGTAGGTCGGCACCGGCACGATGGCCGAGCCGCCAGGCGGAATGAACGCCTTCGTCACGAGCTCGAGGAGCTCGTCCGCGCCCGCGCCCACGAGGAGCTCTTCACGGGCGATGCCATAGCGGGCCGCCGCCGCATCGATGAGCCGGCCATAGTCCGACGGCGGGTACTCGGAAATCGGGACCTCGAAGAGCCCGGCGGACAGGACCTCCTGCACGAGGTCGGGTGGGGATGGCGCCGTGTTCTGGTCGAACCGGACGACCTGCTCGATCGGCACGCCGTAGCGTGCGGCGACCTCACCGCTCGTGGCCTCCCAGGACCAGGACGCGGGCTTCGTGGGCGAGGCCATGGTGACCGGGGTCGGGCTCACTCCGCTAGCGATCAGTGTCCCGCCGAGCTGTCGGCGTCCTTGCGGTGCTGCTCGGCGACCTTGTCGGCCAGGTGCGCCGGCAGCTCGTCGTATCGATCGAGCGTGGAGCTGAAGGTGCCCCGACCGCCGGTGATCGACTTGAGCTCGGTCGCGTAGGTGAACAGCTCGGATTGGGGGACGTGGGCGCTGATGATCTGGAAACCATCCCGGCTGTTCATCCCGAGGACTCGTCCGCGGCGGCCGTTGAGGTCGCGGTTAACCTCGCCCAGGAACGCTTCGGGGACCTTGATCTCGACGGTCATGATCGGCTCGAGGAGGACGGGCTTGGCCGCCAGGATGCCGTCCTTGAGGGCCATCGAGGCCGCGATCTTGAACGACAGCTCGTTCGAGTCGACGGTATGGAACGAGCCGTCGTACAGCGTCGCCTTGAAGTCGGACAACGGGTAACCGGCGAACACGCCCTCGGCGGCGGTCTCGCGGACGCCCTTCTCGACGCCCGGGAAGAACTGGCGCGGGACGGAGCCCCCGACGACCTTCTCGGAGAACTCGACACCGCCGCCGGGGTTCGGCTCGATCTCGAGCCAGACGTCGCCGAACATGCCGTGGCCGCCGGTCTGCTTCTTGTATCGGCCGTGGGCCTTGGCGTTGCCGCGGATCGACTCGCGATACGGCACGCGCGGGGTGTGGGTCACGATCGCGGCGCCGAACTTGCGCTTGAGCCGCTCGATGATCACCGCCGCCTGGGCGTCGCCGAGGGTCCGCAGGATCTGCTCGCCGGCCTCGCTCCGCTCGACCCGGGCCGAGGGCTCCTCTTCCAGCATTCGCTGGAGGGCCGGGCCCATCTTGTCGAGGTCCGTCTTGGTCTGGGGCTCGATGGCCATGATCAGCGTCGGCTCGGGGAACGTGACGGGTGGGAGGGTGAGCGGCTTCTCGCGGCTCGAGAGCGTGTCGCCGGTCGAGGTCACTGAGAGCTTCGCCACGGCTCCGATCTCGCCGGCCTTCAGCTCGGCTGTCGGCTCCTGATCCTTGCCGTGGAGCAGCAGGAGCTGCCCGATGCGCTCCTCGCCGTTCCGCGCGGCATTCCACACGTGGTCCTGCGAGTGGAGCGTGCCTGAGAGGACCCGCAGGTACGTCAGCCGCCCAACGAAGGGGTCGGCCGCGGTCTTGAAGACGCGGGCAAGCAGCGGACCGGTCGGATCCGGCGGGACCTCGATCAGTGCGCCGGTCTTGTCGTAGCCCTGGGCCGGGCCCTCGTCGGCGGGGGAGGGCAGGTAGCGGACGATCGCGTCGAGCAGCGCCTGGAGGCCGATGCCCGTCGCCGCGCTCCCAACGAGCACGGGCGCCAGAATCGATTCCTTGACGCCCTTGCGCAGGCACGCCTCGAGCTCGGGGTCGGAGATCTCCTCGCCCTCGAGGTACTTGGTCAGCACGTCGTCGTCGGCCTCGGCGGCGGCTTCCAGGAGCTGATCCCGCCGTCGGGCCACCTCGCCGGCCATGCCGTCCGGGATCGCGGTCTCGACCTCCTTGCCACCCTCGAACGTGAACGCCTTCCGATGCACGAGGTCGACGTAGCCGGTGAAGTCGTGGGCGGCCCCGATGGCGAGATGGAGCGGCGCGACCTTCGAGCCGAAGGCCGTCCGCAGGGCGTCGAGCGCTCGCGTCGGGTCGGCATTCTCCTTGTCGCATTTGTTGATGAAGAAGCAGGCCGCCGTGTTCGTCGACCGGCCGAGGGCGATCGCCTGCTCGAGCCCGGCCTCGACCTCGCCCGTTGCGTCCATGACGAGGATGGCGCCGTCGGCCGCCTCGAAACCCGAGATGACCTCGGCGATGAAGTCCAGATAGCCCGGCGTGTCGAGGATGGTGACCCGCGTGCCGTCGGTCTCGAAGGTCGCCACCGCGAGGCTGAGCGACTCCCGGCGCTTCTGCTCCTCGGGCTCGAAGTCGAGGTGGGAGGTCCCGTCCTCGACCTTGCCGACACGGCCGACTGCGCCTGACTTGAACAGCAGCTGCTCGCCGAGCGTCGTCTTGCCCGCACCCGCGTGGCCGGCCAGGACGACGCTCCGAAGGTGGGGGAGATCGACGCTCTTGGTGGTCATGGGCCGTTCGATCCTCGTTCTCGGTGGAGGGTCAAGGGGTCCGGAAATGATAGTCCGGGACCTTGGGCTCGCGTCCGCGACTGCCCCGCTCGCAGATTCGTCGCTCGTCGCCGACGAGTCCACCCCAATTCCGTCTGGATCGCCGGTCGTATACTCCCGCCCGATGTCCGGACACTCGAAATGGTCGACGATCAAGCGCCAGAAGGGTGTCACCGACGCTCGGCGTGGGGCGGTGTTCACGAAGGTCGCGCGGGAGATTAGCGTGGCCGCGCGGGCCGGCGGCGGGGACCCTGATTCGAACTACCGGCTGCGTCTCGCGATGGACAAGGCCCGCTCGGTGAACATGCCCCTCGACAACATCAAGCGGGCGATCGACAAGGCCACCGGCGGCGGTGATGCCGAGCAGTTCGAGGAGATCATCTACGAGGGCTACGGCCCCGGCGGGGTGGCGATCCTCGTCGAGGCCGCAACCGACAACCGCAACCGGACCGCGGCCGACGTCCGGGCGCTGTTCACCAAGGCCGGTGGGTCGCTGGCCGGTTCAGGCGCCGTCGCCTGGCAGTTCGAGCCCCGAGGGTTGATCACGATTCCCGCGCGTGGGCAGGATCCCGACGATGTCGCCCTCGCTGCGATCGACGCCGGCGCCGAGGACGTCGACACGAGCGGCGACGAGGTCGTCGAGGTCTACACCACCCCCGGCGAGCTTGAGCACGTGCGCAAGGCGCTCGACGGGGCAGGCGTCCCGGTCGAGAGTGCCGAGAACACGATGGTCGCCACGCAGACCGTCGAAGTCGACGAGCACCGGGCGCGTCAGAACCTCCGGCTCGTCGAGTCGCTCGAGGATCTCGACGACGTCCAGCGCGTGACGGCCAACTTCGACATCCCCGAGGAGCTGTTCGCCGAGGTCGCGGGTTGACCTCCGGTCCTCGCGTATCGGCGCGGGGAGCCGCGGAATGATCGTCCTGGGCATCGACCCGGGCACGGCTGCGATGGGCTACGGGATCGTCGAGAGCAAGAGCGGCCGCGTCCGCATGGTCGATGCCGGCTGCCTGACGACGAGGCCGGACGCGTCGCTTCCGATGCGGCTCCTGGCCATCCACGGCCTGCTCGACGAGCTGATCGCGCTGCACCGGCCCGACCTGCTCGCGGTGGAGCGGCTGTTCTTCTCGCGCAACGCGCAGACCGCGTTCGCCGTCGGGCAGGCGCGCGGCGTCGTGCTCCTGGCCGCGGCGCAGGCCGAGGTGCCGGTGCGTGAGGCGACACCCAATGAGGTCAAGGTCGCCGTCACGGGCTACGGCAACGCCGACAAGGAGCAGGTCGCGCGGATGGTCGCGGTCTGCCTCGGGCTGACCGAGCCACCCCGGCCCGACGACACCGCCGACGCGCTGGCGGTCGCGATCTGGGCGGCGAACGCCGAACGGCCGGGCGGCGAGCATCGGTCGTCGGTCCTCGATCGGGCGTCGGTCGACCCGATGGTCAAGACGGGCGCCCGGAGCGGCAACGGCTACGAGCGCGCCGTGCGTGAGGCGCTCGCGCGCGAGAAGGCGGCGGAACGCTGAGCCGCCGGCCGTGATCGCCTCGCTCGACGGCCTGGTCGCGGCGGTCGCCTTCGACTCGTTGATCGTCGAGGTCGGCGGGGTGGGCTACCGGGTTTACGCCTCGCCGTCGGTGCTGGCGTCGGTCGCGCCGGGCGGCCGGCTGAAGCTGTTCACCCACCACGTCGTGCGTGAGGACCTCCAGGCGCTCTATGGATTCCGCACCGCTGAGGAGCTGGGGTTCTTTGGCCTCCTGCTGACGGTGACGGGCGTCGGGCCCAAGGTCGCGATGGCCATCGTCGGCTCGCGCCCGACCGCGGAGCTCCAGCTTGCGATCATGCAGCAGGACCAGGCTGTCCTCGTCTCGATTCCCGGTATCGGGAAGCGCCTCGCGGAGCGCGTCATCTTCGAGCTCAAGGAGAAGGTCGCAGCTGCGGGCGTGGCGGCCCTCGGCGTGGCGGGACAGCCGGGTGGGAGCGAGGGCGATGTCGTTGGCGCGCTCCAGGCGCTGGGATACTCGCTCGTCGAGGCTCGCGAGGCTTCTCGGATCGCGATCGGCCTGGCGGGCGCCGGCGCGTCGCTCGAGGAGCGGGTCAAGGCCGCCCTACGGGTGCTCGCCCGCGACTGATCGCAGGAACCCGATCAGGGTCACAGCAGGAACAGGATCGCGGTTAGAACATCTGTACGAATAGCGCACGAACTGCTATCCTCGCCGCCAATGGTGGACGACGATCGGTCGAGGATCCTGGCGGCGGATCTCCACGAGGCGGACGTCGTCGTCGAGAGCTCGCTGCGGCCGCGCAGCCTCGACGAATACATCGGCCAGCGCGAGGTCAAGGCCAACCTCTCCATCCTGCTGACGGCGGCGCGCGCGAGGGGAGAGGCCTCTGACCACGTCCTCCTGTACGGCCCGCCCGGGCTCGGCAAGACGACCCTCGCGACCATAATCGCCCGCGAGCTCGGGGTGAACGTCCGCTACACGTCCGGCCCGGCGGTCGAGCGTCCCGGTGACCTCGCGGCGGTCCTGACGAGCCTCGAGGAGCGCGACGTCCTCTTCATCGACGAGATCCACCGCCTGAATCGCGCGGTCGAGGAGATCCTCTACCCGGCGATGGAGGACTACGCCCTCGATGTCATGATCGGCAAGGGCCCCAGCGCCCGCAGCCTGCGCCTCAGCCTGAAGCCGTTTACGGTCATCGGGGCGACGACCCGGGCCGGCCGGATCTCGTCGCCGCTCCGTGACCGGTTCGGGGCGACCTACCGGCTCGACTTCTACGAGGAGGCGGAGCTCACCGAGATCGTGGAGCGCTCGGCACGCATCCTCAACATCGAGATCGATCATGCGGCGTCGGTCGCCATCGCCCGGCGCGGGCGTGGCACGCCACGGATCGTGAACCGGCTGCTCAAGCGCGTCCGCGACCATTCCGAGGTCATCGGCACCGGTCGGGTCGACGAGCCGGCCGCGATCGAGGCGATGCGCCTGCTCGAGATCGACGACGCCGGGCTGGATTCGACGGACCGGAAGCTGCTGGCCGCGATCATTCAGAAGTTTGCCTCGGGCCCGGTCGGCGTGGCGGCTCTCGCCGCCGTGCTGTCCGAGGAGGTCGAGACGATCGAGGACGTCTACGAGCCGTATCTCCTGCGCCTCGGCTTCCTCGATCGGACGCCCCAGGGCCGAATCGCCACGGAGGCCGCGCGCGCGCATCTCGCTGCGCTCGGCTACGAGATTCCGCCGCCGCGCCGCGCCGAGCCCGACATCCTGCCGCTCTGGGAGGAGCCGGGCCCGGGCCTCGGGAGCCCGTGACCGCCGTCGCCATCTCGAGCCCGGCCACCTTCGAGGTCCTCATCGCGCCGCCGCCGGATGGCCGGACGCGGGCGCGCCTCGGCCGGCTGACGCTGCCACACGGCGTCGTCGACACCCCGCAGTTCATGCCGGTCGGCACGAACGCGACCGTCAAGGCGCTCGACCCTCACGATATCGAGACGGTCGGCGCGACCATCATTCTCGCCAACACGTACCACCTCTACCTCCGTCCGGGCCACGAGCGCATCGAGCGGCTCGGCGGCCTCCATCGGTTCATGGCCTGGGATCACCCGATCCTCACCGATTCGGGCGGCTTCCAGGTCGTCTCGCTCGCTGACTCTCGCGTCATCGATGACGACGGCGCGACCTTCCGAAGCCACATCGACGGAACCCTGCATCGCCTCACCCCCGAGAAGGCGATCGAGATCCAGGAGGCCCTCGGCGCCGACATCGCCGTCGCCTTCGACCACCCCGTCTACCCGTCCTCGGAGCGGGCCGTCGTGGAAGACGCGACCGAACGGACGCATCGCTGGGCCGAACGCTCGATGGCCGCGCACCGGCGGCAGGACCAGGCCCTCTTCGGCGTGATCCAGGGCGGGCTCGACCCGGAGCTGCGCGAGCGCTCGACGCGGTTCATCGCCGGCCTGCCGTTCGACGGCCTCAACATCGGCGGGCTCGCGGGCGATGAGACGCCCAGCCAGCGACGGGCGGCGCTCGACGTCGTCGTGTCCCATCTGGCCGACGACCCCCGGCCGCGCTACCTCATGGGCCTGGGCTCACCCGCAGACCTGCTCGACGCGGTCGATCAGGGCATTGACCTGTTCGATTCGGTCCTGCCGTCGCGCGTCGCGCGGACGGGCCAGGTGTGGCTGCCCGGCGGCCGGCTGAACCTCCGCAACGCGGTCCACCTCGACGACCCAGAGCCGATCGAGGACGGCTGTCCCTGCGTCGCCTGCCGGCAGTTCTCGAGGGCCTACATCGCCCATCTGTTCCGGGCGAAGGAGCTGCTCGCGTACCGGCTCGCAACTTGTCACAACCTCACCTTCACCCTAGACTTCATGCTCAGGATCCGCACCGCGATCGCGGCCGGAAACCTCCCCGAATCGCTCGCCGAGCTCCGTCTTCGTGCGGGCCGAAGCATCCCCAGCGAAAGCGGGGGGTGAGCCGGAGTGAAGCGGCGACGGGTACCGTCCATGCACCGCGGAGGAAGCCTCGATGGGCTCTCGAGATCGACCCAGCCGCGAATCGAAAAAGAAGCCCAAGGACAAGTCGGTCGCGCCAAAAGTGCAGCCGATGGCGGAGCCGCCGATGAACGTCGAGCTGATCCGCAAGCAGCGCAAGCCGCGCTGGGACGAGGGCGAGACTCGGGACGAGACCTGATCGGTCACGCCCGCATGGACAGGAGCGTGACGCAAGCATGACGGTCATGGAGCGCAACGGCGAGAAGGCAGTCGCAGAGAAGGGGCGCGCGGTCGATGCGGCGATCCTCTCGATCGAGAAGCAGTTCGGCAGCGGCTCGATCATGCGCCTCGGGTCGGCCGAGCGGCAGCAGGTCGACTTTATCCCAACGGGTTCGATCGCCCTGGACCTCGCGCTCGGCGTCGGCGACATTCCGCGCGGCCGGGTCACCGAGATTTTCGGGCCGGAGTCGTCGGGCAAGACGACGGTCTGCCAGCACGTCATCGCGGAGGCGCAGCGCAAGGGCGGCGTCGCGGCGTTTATCGACGTGGAGCACGCGCTCGACCCCGGCTACGCCCGCGCTTGCGGCGTCAACGTCGACGAGCTCCTCGTCAGCCAGCCGGACACCGGAGAGCAGGCCCTCGAGATCACGGAGACCCTGATCCGTTCCGGCGGCATCGACGTCGTCGTGGTCGACTCGGTTGCGGCCCTCGTGCCCCGCGCCGAGATCGAAGGCGAGATGGGCGACTCGTTCGTCGGCATCCAGGCCCGGCTGATGAGCCAGGCCCTGCGCAAGCTCACCGGCGCGGTGAGCCGCTCGAACACATCGCTCGTCTTCACCAACCAGCTGCGCGAGAAGATCGGCGTGATGTTCGGCAATCCCGAGACGACGCCGGGCGGCCGGGCGCTCAAGTTCTACGCCAGCGTCCGGCTGGACATCCGGCGCGTCGAGACGATCAAGACCGGTCAGGACTCGGTCGGCAACCGGGTTCGTGTGAAGGTCGTGAAGAACAAGGTCGCGCCGCCGTTCCGGGTCGCCGAGTTCGACGTGATGTACGGCGAGGGCATCTCGAAGGAAGGCGGCCTGCTCGATGTGGGCGTCGCGATGGACGTCGTCGACAAGACCGGCGCCTGGTTCACCTTCGCCGAGACGCGCCTCGGCCAGGGCCGTGAGGCCTCCAAGGACTTCCTGCGCCAGAACCCGGCGATTGCCACCGAGATCGAGAGCCGCATCCGGGCCAAGGTGGCCGGCGGGGATGCGCCCCTGCCGGTCGAAGGAATCGCCGAGGCGGAGTAGGGGACCGCGCTCCCCGGCTCGAGCAACGGAGGCAGTCGCCCTGCGCCGGCGCGACCCGAGGTCCGTCGCAGAACGGCGTGCTGAACACGCCGCGGTGGACGACCGCCAGGTCGTGCTCGACGCGGCCCTGCGATTCCTCGAGGCGCGGCAGCGATCGACGTCGGAGGTGCGCCGGCGCCTCGTCGACGCCGGCTATCGCGAGGAGCTCGTCGCCGGCGCGATCGAGCAGCTCACCGATCTGGGCATGCTCGACGACGCGGCGTTCAGCGTGGCGTGGATCGAGTCTCGGGACCGGGCGCGTCCGCGTGGCGAGCGGGCGCTGGCGCAGGAGCTGCGGCTCAAGGGGATCGACCGCGAGGTGGTCGCCTCGGCGCTGGACTTGCGGCGTAGCGCCGCGATCGATGATCTTCCGCACGGCACCGGAGCGCATTCCGCCGACGAAGCGGCCGCGACCCGTCTGATCGCGCGTAACGTGAGAGCTTTGGATCGGATCGGCGATCCGCGTGCTCGCCGTCAGCGCGCCTACGGGCTCCTCGCTCGGAACGGATTCAGTCCCGAGGTCTGCGCTCGGGTCGCAGCACATGTGTCGAGCGTCGAGGACGACGTCGCGGGCGACTAAGAGGTGCGATGGCGGTCCCGCGCCACCATCCGCGGCCTATCCTCGGCTCGCCCTGACCCATCCCGCCGCCCCGCGGAATGCGGAGTCGCGCGCGGCTGTTGGGCCCCTGGATGACTCGTCTATTATGGGCGGGCATGAGCGTTCGCACGCTGCTCGTCGCGATGGCGGTGATCGTCACCGCCTGCGCATCGCCCGCGGCGACGGGCGGACCAACAGCGGCGCCGGGAATCACCGCTGGATCGACGCCGCTTGCCACCGCGGCGCCGACGACGGCGCCGAGCCCGACTGCCGACCTGGGGCACCCGGTCGGGGTCATCGCGATGGGACACTCGGGGTTGACCGGGGAGGGGACGGCCGAGCCGTCGAAGCCGAACATGGAAGCCTCGTGGGCGACCGGGACATCGACGGCGGTCGACAGCATCTACCTGCGAATGGTCGCCGCGTTGCCGGCGACCGCCGGCCACGTCCAGAACACGGCGCGGGGCGGAGCACCGGCGTCGGCCCTCGTCGGCCAGGCCACCTCGGCCTTCGCCGCCGTGCCGGTCCCGCTGCTCGCGATCGTGCAGACCGTCGACAACGACATCAAGTGCGACGGCTCGAACATCGCGAAGGTCGGGCAGGACGTCGCCATGGCGCTCGACCTGATCCACGCCGCCTCCCCGAACACGAAGATCCTCGTCGTTGGCCAATTCGGCCGGCCGAACGTGGACTTCCTCAAGGCCCTCGTCGCCTATGACCCGCGGGCGAAGGACTCCCTCACGTCGGACGACGCGTGCTCGTTCTTCGACGCCGAGGGCAACCTCCAGGTCTCGGGCATCCAGAAGCTGTCCGACGTCATCGACTCGTACGAGGTCGAGACGGCACGCGTCTGCGCGCTCGTCCCGAACTGCTCGACCGACGGGGGCGTCCGACGGGCCTGGCAGGACAAGATCGAGTACTTCTCGCCCGACTACGCACACCTGAACGTCGCGGGCCAGGCCGCCGTGGCCGAGCAGATGTGGCCCGTTGTGCAGGCCATCCTCGGGCTCTGACGCCCGGCCCAACGGGTCCGGCGAGGCACCGCCGCGGCCCGTAGTAGGCTACGCGGTGACGCCGGTCGGGCTCACAAAAACGGCCCCGCCGGGATACCTGAGCTTGATGACGCGTCCGGCCGCCCAAGGTCGGATGGGAGGACGAAGATGGACCTCATCGCCCTTACCCTTGGGGCGCTGGTCGGCCTTGCCATTGGGCTCGGCCTCGGCTTTGCCGCGCGCAGCCAGTGGGCGAACCAATCGATCAAGACCGCTACCGAGAAGGCCGCCCGCATCGTGTCGGATGCCAGGGCCCAGCAGAAGGACCTGATCCTCGAGGCCAAGGAGGAGAAGATCCGCCTCCAGCGCGAGGCGGAGGACGACGCCCGTGAGCGCCGCGCCGAGCTGACGAACCTCGAGCGCCGGCTGCATGCCCGCGACGAGCAGCTCGACCAGCGCTCGGACATGCTCGAGCAACGCGATCGGAAGCTGCTCGAGAAGCAGATCGAGCTCGACCGCGGTCGAGATGAGCTCGAGAAGCTCAACCAGGAGCGCGTCGTCGCCCTCGAGCGGGTGAGCGGCATGTCGGCCGAGGACGCCAAGGGCATCCTTCTCGAGGCCATCCGCGAGGAGGCCGAGCACGACGCGGTCAAGCTCGCCCGATCGATCGAGCGACGAGCCCGCGAAGAGGCCACCGAGAAGGCCCGGGACATCATCGTGACCGCGATGCAGCGCGTCGCCGCGGACCACACCGCCGAGCACACCGTGACGGTGGTCCATCTGCCCAACGACGAGATGAAGGGCCGGATCATCGGGCGCGAGGGTCGCAACATCCGGGCTCTCGAGCAAGCGACCGGGATCGACCTGATCATCGACGACACGCCCGAGACGGTCGTCCTCTCCGGCTTCGACCCGGTTCGCCGGGAGATCGCGCGGCTCGCGCTCACCAAGCTCATGGGCGACGGCCGGATCCACCCCGGCCGGATCGAGGAGGTCGTGGCCAAGGCCCGCGCCGAGGTCGATCTCGTCATCCGCCAGGCCGGCGAGCAGGCCGCCTACGAGTGCGGCGTCCCCGGTCTGCCCGCAGATCTCCTGAAGCTCCTGGGCCGGCTCAAGTACCGGACGAGCTATGGCCAGAACGTGCTCCAGCATTCCATCGAGACGAGCTTCTTGGCGGCAATGATCGCCTCGGAGATCGGCGCCGACGTCATGACGGCCAAGATGGGCGGGCTGCTGCACGACATCGGCAAGGCCGTCGACCATGAGGTCGAGGGACCGCACGCTGCTATCGGCGCGGCGATCGCCCAGAAGCACGAGCTGCCGTTCAAGGTCGTGAACGGCATCGCGGCCCACCACCAGGAGGTGGAGTACGCCTGCCTCGAGGCACCGATTGTCCAGGTTGCCGACGCGATCAGCGCGTCACGGCCGGGGGCGCGCGGCGAGACGATGGAGACCTACGTCAAGCGGCTCGAAGACCTCCAAGGTATCGCCGAGAGCTTCTCCGGGGTGGAGAAGTCCTTCGCCGTGCAGGCTGGTCGCGAGGTGCGAATCCTCGTCCGGCCCGAGGAGATCGACGACCTGTCAGCGACGCGCCTCGCGCGCGACATCGTCAAGAAGATCGAGGAGCAGCTGACATACCCGGGTCAGATCAAGGTCACGGTCATCCGCGAGACCCGCGCCACGGAGTACGCCAAGTAGGGGGTCGCGGTACCGGGGCCACGGTAGCGGGTCGCGTTACCGGGGCCGCGCTCTCGAAGCCCCGCTCCCGGGCCTAGCAGCGAACGTTCGCGTCGAAGCTCGAGTAGAAGTACTGCGCGAGGACGACGGGCCCGCCGGTGAACGCCGGCTGCCGGCAGCGATCCTGGGCACCCTTGAGCGTCCCGCCGCCCGCGACCCAGCTCGGGTTCGCGGCGAACCCGAGCGATCCGGCGGTTATCGTGTTCCACTGGCTCTGCGTGGAGTAGAAGCCGATCGCCGTGATCCCCGCCACGTCCCGGAGGTATGCGGTCTCACCCTGGAGTGCCGCGATGTTCAGGGTGACGTCGCTCCGCCAGCTGTTCATCGTCTCGACGTCGAGCCACCAGCCCGTCGCGGCGGGGCTGGCCGTCAGGCCGAGGGCCTGATAGGCCGCCTGGGCGGTCTCGAATGAGTGCTTCGCGGCATTGAAGCCGTAGTCGAAGGCACAGTCCGCCGTGTCGGGATTGCTCGCGTCGCAGTAGCGCGGCGAGGTCTGGCCATTCGGCCAGAAGCTCGAGAGCACCGGCCCGGGGTTGCCGGTGTTGGCGTACAGCTCGGCGCGGGCGCCGCCGCCCCAGGCGATCTCGCTTGCGAGGCAGGAGTTGACGCTGAAGACCTTGCCGCCGTTGATGCCGACGATGGCGAAGAGGGGAGTGGCCGGATACGCGGCACCGCACTGGGGGTAGGAGATGTCATACCCGCGGGGGGCGGAGCTACCGCTCGATCCGCCGTCCCCGGTCTTGGCATGCTGGATCGGACCCGCCGCTGCCGAGGCCGGGTTGCGCTCCGGGGCGAATGCCAGGGTGCTGCCGGCCATGACCGCCTGCGCGCCCACGACGAGCGCGAGCGCGAGCAGCAACCGGGGCACACGGTGGACGAGCATGGACACAAGCCTGAGGTAGTGAGTTGTGGGGGTCAAACCGTAACCCCGTTCTACTCGGGGGTCAATCAACCTCGCAACTGAGCGTTGCGGCAAAACATCGGCATATCAGCCTATGCGCAGCGCGAATGCTAGCCTCGCTCGATGCCCGAGACGATCCAGACACCCCGCGCCGCCGGCCGAGTGCGACTCGCCAATCCCGCGAATGGCAACGCCGCGCGCCCTCCCGGGGCGTGCCGCGTCCTGATGATCGGCGACGTGATCGGAAAGCCCGGGCGACTGGCGGTCGAGGCCCTGCTGCCGGTCATCCGGGACGAGCGCTCGATCGACTTTGTCACCGCCAACGGCGAGAACCTCGCCGGCGGGATGGGCCTGACGATCTCGACCGCGGAGGCGCTCTTCGCGGTCGGCGTTGATGTGATCACCTCGGGCAACCACATCTGGGACAAGCGCGAGATCTATCCGTACCTCGAGACGTCCGAGCGGGTGCTGCGCCCGCTCAACTACGGCACCCAGGGCGTGCCGGGGCGTGGCTGGGGCGTCTATCACGCACTCGATGGCTCCGAGCTCGCGGTGATCAACCTCCAGGGCCGGACGTACATGCAGCCGATCGAGAACCCGTTCCTGGAGGCGGACCGCCTGCTCGAAGAGGCCGGCGAGCCGCTACCGCCCGTGCGCCTCGTCGACTTCCACTGCGAGATCACGTCCGAGAAGAACGCCCTGGGCGTCCACCTCGACGGCCGCGTCTCGGTGGTGGTCGGTACGCACACCCACGTGCCAACCGCCGATGACCGGATCCTGCCCGGCGGCACGGCCTACCAGAGCGACCTCGGGATGACCGGGCCGGCCTGGAGCATCATCGGATTCGCACCGGCGACGGTCCTGCCGCGCTTCCTGACCGGACTCCCGACGCGCTTCGAGGTCGGAGACGGGGCGGTCGTCCTCAACGCGACTCAGGTGGACATCGATCCGGCCACCGGACGGGCGCTCGCGATCGAGCGAATCCAGCGGATCTGGGAGGCGTGACGGAGCGACACGCCGCCCTGGCGGGCCGGGCCGCGCCGGCCCCCGCGGCGCTCGATCTTCACAGTCATACGACACGCTCCGACGGCGTGCTCCCGCCCGCGGAGCTCGTCGCGGCGGCTGCCGCTGCCGGGGTTCGCCTCCTGGCGATCACGGATCACGACACCCTCGCGGGGGTCCGCGAGCTGCGTAGGTCGGGGGCGGTGCCCGCCGGGATCGAGGTGCTGCCTGGCATCGAGCTCAACAGCGTCCTGCGGGAACCGGGCGAGCTGGGCGAGGGCGAGGTCCACATCCTGGGCCTCGGCGTCGATCCCGACGACGATGCGCTCGAGGCGGCGCTGAAACGACAGCGCGATTCGCGCCGGATCCGGTTCGAGCAGATGGTCGTGAGGCTGCGCGACCTTGGGCTGCCGGTCGACGCCCAGCTCGAGGCGCAGCCGGCGACGACCGACGACGACGCCCTTGGCCGGCCGCGGATCGCTCGGGCGATGATCGCCGCTGGGTACGTGACGAGCGTCGAGGACGCGTTCAGGCGCCACCTCTCCCGGGGTCGTCCTGCCTACGTGCCTCGTAAGGGGTTGGACGCGATCGATTCAATCCGGGCCATCCGCAGCGCCGGCGGGCTCGCGTCGTTGGCCCACTTCGCTGAGGCGCCGCAGCACCTGAGGTTCGTGCGTGAGCTGATCGAGGCCGGTCTGAACGGTCTCGAGGTCTACTACCGCTCGTACGACCCGACCACCATCGACCTGCTCCGGAGCGTTGCGCGGAATCTTCGCCTCGTCGCGACGGGCGGCACCGACTACCACGGCGACCGCGAGACCTATGCCGAAGCGCACGCGCTGCTGTGGATGCCGCCCGAGGTCGAGCCGGCCTTCCGGGCCGGCCTGCGCGATTCCGTGGCTGCGCGCGACGCTCGGGGGCCACGGGGCGAAGCCGCCCGGCTCGATGCCGGCTAGGCCTGGTTTCTCGGCAGGTATCCAGGGTCGACCGCCACCGCGGGCGCCATGTGTTCGTGTGCGGATACCAACGTGACCAGGTTTGGCCGCGGGGGCCGTGAATCCTTGCGAAAAGCCAGCCGCGGAGCCGGAACCAGTCATTTCTGATATCGCCGATGATCAGGATCAACGACCTGGCGCCCATTTGCCGCCGGCGACCCGACAACCTCGTCAAGTTGGTACACGCCGACGATCATCCGGCCGCTCGCCGCGGGGGCACTGATACTCGAGCCGCCGTCCCACGGCCATCAGGCGCGGGGGGCCTACTTCAGTCCTCGACCATCACCTGGTCGTGGCGCGCGTACAGCTCGTCCCAGTCGGCCTTGGTCATCGTCCGGCCCGACCAGCCGATCTCGGCCAGCTCCTCGAAGTAGGCCTCGCGGGCGATGCCCGGCGCAAAGAGGATGAGCATCGAGGCCGGCGCCGGGGAGTCGTTGCGAAAGCCGTGGATGCCCCCCTCGGGGACGTACATGAAGTCGCCCGGCGCGCCTGGCGCCCAGGTCTGGCCGTTGAAGAGGTTCGGGGTGCCCTCGAGCACATAGAACGCCTCGGAGAACGAGCGATGGAAGTGGCCGCCGGCACCGCCGGCGTTGGCCGGCATGTCCCAGCGATACAGCCCGTACTGGCCCCGGGTGAGCGTGCCCGTCGCGACGAACCGGCCGACCGTGCCCGACTTGAGATCGAGGCGCTTCATCGAGTCCGACGGGACGGACATCGCGCTCGTTTCGCCGGTTTCGGCGGTGTAGGGCATGCATTGCTCCGTGCGATTTGGCTCTAGCATGGCACGGCCATGACCGCCGGACGCCTGCTCCCGATGCTCGAGATGTCGCCGCCGCCGGCCACTACCGCCCGCTCGGCGGCAGAGGCAGACGATGCCCGCGTCGCGGAGTTCCGACCCGAATCTCGCGCCCTGCCCAGCTTCTTCGTCTGGACCCTCGGCTGCCAGATGAACCGCAGCGATTCAGAGGAGATGGCCGGCCGGCTGCTTGCTGCGGGCTGCGCCGAGTCGCCTTCGATGGACGCCGCGGATCTCGTCGTCATCAACACCTGTGCAATTCGCGAGGCGGCCGAGGCCAAGGTCATCGGTCGCCAGGGCGAGCTCCGGAAGCTCAAGGCGGCGAAGCCCTCGATGCGGGTCGTGATGACCGGCTGCGCGGTCCGCGAGATGGACCGCGAGCGCCTTGATCGGCGCTTTCCGGCGGTCGACCTGTTCCTCCGGCCCGACCAGGAGCCCGAGCTCGTCGATCGGCTCGGGCTGGCCTCAGCCCAGGGGCCGGTCGGGCTCCTTGGCACGCTTGGCGGGGCCGGTGGCTCAAACGCGATCATCGGCGCGACGACCGTCGTCGGTCGGACCGTCGTCGGGGTCGCCGATCACCTCGCGGGCACGCGCGCGGCCGCGGTCGCCGGCGGGGCGGTCCACCGCCAGTCCGCGGTCTCAGCGTGGCTGCCGATCATCTACGGCTGCGACAAGACCTGCACGTACTGCATCGTGCCGTTCAGCCGCGGCCCCGAGCGCAGCCGGCCGTTCGACGAGATCGTCGACGAGGCGCGCTCCATCGCGGCCGGGGGCTTCCGAGAGGTCACGCTCCTCGGGCAGAACGTCAACTCGTATGGCCACGACCTGGCGCCGGAGGCGAGATTCGGACACGTCCGAACCGAGCGCTGGGCAGGCCGGCGCCTCGACCTCGGATCCCGGCCGGACCTTGCGGAGCTCATCCGCTCGATCGATGCGCTGCGCACCGCCGACGGGAGCCCGGCAATCCCGCGCCTGCGTTTCATCACCTCCCACCCGTGGGACCTCTCGGATCGCCTGATCGAGGCGATGGCCGACTGCCCCTCGGTTTGCGAGGCGCTGCACCTGCCGGTCCAGTCGGGCGACGACGCGGTCCTGCGGCGGATGGGCCGCCAGTACACGATCGAGCACTACACGGAGCGGCTCACGCGCATCCGCGAGGCGGTGCCCGACATCGCGATCAGCACCGACGTCATCGTCGGCTTCTGCGGCGAGACGGAGTTGCAGTTCGAGTCGACCCTGCGCCTGCTCGAGGACGTGGGCTACGACCAGGTCTTCGCCGCTGCCTACTCGGAGAGGCCGGGCACGCCCGCGACGCACCTGACCGACGACGTCCCGGCCGAGGTGAAGCGCCGCCGACTCAACGAGCTGCTCGCGCTTCAGGAGCCGATCGGGCTCGAGCGCAACCGCGCGTGGCTGGGCCGCGACGTCGAGGTACTCGTCGACAGCATCGTCCCGCCGCGAACCCACGAGCACGAGGACCGGCAGCCCGAGGTGGGGCAGGGGAGCGGCGACGTGCACCTCTCGGGTCGGTCCCGCCAGAACAAGCTCGTCCACCTGGCTGGGCCGGCCGCATGGCTGGGGACGACCGTCGATGTCCGCGTCGAGCACGCCGGCCCCTACGCCGTGCGAGGCGGGCCGGTGCGAGTCGCGGAGGCGAAACCCGTCTAGCGACCCCGATTGCCGCCGAGGACCGAGCCGAGGACGTCGCCGAGCCCGCCAGTCGCCGAACCGGTCGTCGAGCTGGCGCCGAGACC
>JBBQFS010000015.1:0-27665 GCA_038322255.1 Candidatus Limnocylindrales bacterium
TGGCGCCGTACTACAACCGCCCGGACGCGCGGATGCTCGAGGCGCATTTTCGGGCGATCGCCGACGAAGGCGACTTGCCGATCGTCGTCTACAACGTGCCGTCCCGAACGGGCACGAACGTTCCGGCGGATGTCTTCCTGCGACTTGCTGAACACCCCCGGGTCATCGCCGTCAAGGAGGCCTCGGGCAACCTCGAGCAGATCGCCACGATCTGCCGGGACCGCCCACGCGATGTCGCGGTCCTGGCCGGCGACGATGCCTGGACCCTGGCGGTCCTCGCGATGGGCGGCGACGGGGTTGTCTCGGTGGCGAGCAACGAGATCCCGGGCGACATGGTCTCGCTGTGCGACGCGGCTCGGGCCGGCGACTGGGACGCGGCTCGCCGGATCCACGCCCGCTGGCTGCCGCTCTTCCTCGGGAACTTCCGGGGCGGTCCGAACCCGGTCCCGGTCAAGGCGGCGCTGGCGATCATGGGCCTGCTGCCCTCGGATGCGGTCCGGCGGCCGCTCCTGCCCCTGGCGGATTCCGATCGCGTCCAGCTCGTGACGCTGATGCGCGAGGTCGGGCTCATCGATTCGGGTGGCCGCTTCAGCCCGGCGATCACGATGCCCTCGACAATCGCCGGCGCCAATGTCAACACCGCGCAAGGACTCGTGGCGTGAGCGGCGCTGTGTCGGCGCCGCCGGCCCACTTCGCCCGGCGAACGGAAGATCGGGAGATCGAGCCGACAAGGTTCGTCGGAGATCTGGATGCCGGCCGGATGCGGGCGGCCTGGCCCGATCCGGCCGCTCCCGGCGGCTGGCGGGTGGATCCCGCGGTCAGGGCCGGCATCCTCTCGCTCTTCGGGCAGCGCGCCCTGGAGCGATGGGAACTCGGTCCCTTCCAGTTCGCTGACCGGGCATCGCTGCCCCTGAAGCGGATGAACGACGGGATCGAGGATCCGCCATGGCGGATCGTGCCCGGCGGCACGAGCATCCGGGCCGGCGCCCACCTCGAGCCGGGCGTCGTCGTGATGCCGCCGTCCTTCGTCAACCTGGGGGCGTGGATCGGGGCCGACACGATGGTCGACTCGCACGTCCTCGTCGGCTCGTGTGCCCAGATCGGGGCTCGGGTCCACCTCGCCGCCGGCGTGGTCATCGGCGGCGTGCTCGAGCCGGCCGGAGCAAGGCCGGTGATCGTGGAGGACGAGGCCTTCGTCGGTGGCGGCAGTGGGCTGTACGAGGGTGTCCTCGTCGGTCATGGCGCGGTCATCGGTGCCGGCGTCGTCCTGACGGGAACCTCGCGGCTCTACGACCTCGTCCGGGAACGGGTCCTGATCGGGACCCGCGAGTCGCCGCTCTCGGTCCCCGAGCTGGCAGTCGTCGTGCCCGGCACGCGTCCAGCGGGCGGCGCTTTCGCCCAGGCCAACGGCTTGGGCGTGACGACCGCGCTCATCGTCAAGGACCGCGATGCCGGTACCGACGCCAGGGTCGCGCTAGAGGATGCCCTGCGGTAAGTGAGTCGTCGATCTTGGGTTTCTGGACGGGGAGATCGACCTGGGCTCGGCGGACTACGTGGCCCCGAGCCCGGAGGGTCTCGATGACCACGGACGGGGGAAGCCCCCGCTCGGCGAGGAGCACGAGGGCGTGGTAGATCAGGTCGGCAGCCTCACCGGCGAGCGCCCCGCGCGCCGCGATCGTGGCCGGGTCCTCGGCGCCACTCGGTGTGGCGACGCCGGTCGTTGCTGCAGCGTCATCCTTGGCGGCAATGAGGAGCTCCGTGGCCTCTTCGACCACCTTGCGGCCGACTGCGTCGACGCCACCGTCGAGCAGCCTCGCCGTGTAGGAGCCGGCCGGCCGCACGTCGCGCCGGTTCTCGATCGTCGTCCACAGCTCCTCGAGCCACGCGAAACCCTGGCCCTGGAGCAGCGCCGGAGCTCCCGCGGGATCGAAGCAGCTGCGCGTTCCGCGGTGACACGTCGGGCCGACCGGATCGACGACCGCGAGGAGCGCGTCCCCGTCGCAATCGAGCGACAGGCCCACGAGCCGAAGAACGTTGCCGCTCGTCTCGCCCTTGCGCCACAGCCGCTGGCGCGATCTCGAATGGAAGTGCACCTCGCCGGTCGCCAGCGTTGCAGCGAGCGCCTCCGCGTCGGCGTAACCCAGCATCAGCACGCGGCCATCGGCCACCGCCTGGACGATGACCGGGATCAGGCCGTCCGCGTCGAATCGCACCGCGTCGGGATCGAAACGAACGACGCTCGCATCGACCAGCGGAGACATCAGGCCGCCTCGGGCACGAGTCGCACCGGCAGGCCCGCCGCCGCCATCGCCAGCTTGACCTCGGCGATGGTGTGCAGCCGCCGATGGAAGATCGAGGCCGCCAGCACCGCATCGGCGCCGCCTTCCACGACCGCCGCCACGAGATCGGCCGGGCCCGCGGCACCGCCCGACGCGATGACCGGCACCGAAACGCACGACGTGATCGCACGAAGGAGTGCGACGTCATAGCCGGAGCGCGTTCCGTCGCGGTCGATCGACGTGATGAGAAGCTCCCCCGCCCCGAGGTTGACCGCTCGCTCGGCCCACGCCACCGCATCCAGGCCGGCCGCCTCACGTCCGCCACGGACCATGACCTCCCACGACGGGGCTCGGTGTTGGCGCTCGCGACCGTCGGTTTCACCGCCGTTGGTGATGCCCGACGCCAGAGCCGCGGCGTGGCCCAGGGCGGCGGAATGCACACGCCTCGCGTCGATCGCAACGACCACCGCCTGTCGACCGAACCGAGTCGCACAGCGGGTCACGAGCGCCGGGTCGGCCACGGCCGCCGTGTTCAGCGAGACCTTGTCCGCCCCGGCGCGCAGAACCTCGCGCATCTCCGCGACCGATCGAACCCCGCCGCCGACCGTCAACGGGATAAAGACGCGTCGCGCGGTGCGCGACACCAGGTCCAGCGTCGTCGCCCTGCCCTCGGGCGCAGCGCCGATGTCGAGGAGGACGATCTCGTCCGCGCCCTCGCTCGCGTAGCGGGCCGCCAGGTCGGCGGGATCGCCCTCGTCGACGAGGTCGATGAAGCGTGTGCCCTTGACGACGCGGCCGTCGGCGACGTCGAGGCACGGGATGACCCGCCGGCAGAGCATCGACCTGCGCCTCGGCCCGCTCAGGCGCGCTTGGCCGCGCTGAGCGCGGGCACGTGCGCCCGGTGCGACGCCCAGCCGACGAAGTTCGCGATCAGCCGCAGCCCATCCAGTCCGCTGCGCTCGGGATGGAACTGGACGCCGAGGACGTTGTCGGCGGCGACGGCCGAGGTGAATGATCCACCGTGCGTGGTCACGCCGAGCTTCCAGTCCCGATCGTCCCCGCCCGCCGGCTCGCCTGCGTACGAGTGCACGAAGTAGAAGTCGGCGCCGTCGGCGATGCCCTCGAACAGTGGGTGCTCGCGCACCTGGCTCACCTGGTTCCAACCCGTGTGGGGCAGCGTCGGCGCGCCGGTCAGGCGTTGGACCTGGCCGGGGATAACCCCCAGCGTCGACGTGTCGTCCTCATCGCTTGACTCGAACAGGAGCTGCAGTCCGAGGCAGATCCCCAGGTACGGCCGTCCATTCCCGATCCAGTGGAGGATCGGGCCGATGAGCTCCGCACGCTGCAGGCGGGCCATCGCCGGCCCGGCCGCCCCGACCCCCGGCACGACCAGGGCATCCGCTCCTCCGAGATCGCCGGCGACGCGCGCCAGGGTCACCGCGGCTCCCGCCGCCACGAGCGCCTGCTCCACGCTCACGAGGTTGCCCGCGCCGTAGTCGACCACCGCGACCCGCAGTCGCCCGTCGACCTGCTCGCTGGTCGGGCGGCCGTTCGCCAGGCCGTGCGACCGGCTCACCCGAGCACGGCTTTCGTCGAAGCCACGCCGCGGCGGCGGGGGTCGAGCTCACAGGCGGCCCGAAGAGCGAGTGCGAGCGCCTTGAACGCGGCTTCGGCGAGATGGTGGTCGTTGCGGCCGCTGCCGCGCAGATGCAGGGTCGTGCCCGACGTGCGGGCGAACGCCTCGAGCGCGTGCTCCACGTTCTGCAGCGTCATGCCGCCCACTCGCTCAGCCCGGAACGGCAGGTCGACCACCGCGTAGGGCCGTCCGCCAACATCGACGACGGCGGTCGCGACCGACTCGTCCATGGGCACGGAGGCATCACCGAACCGCCGGATGCCGGCCCGATCGCCGAGCGCCTCGCCGAGCGCGGTCCCGAGCACCAGGGCCACATCCTCGACGGTGTGGTGGTCGTCGACGTCGACGTCGCCGGTGGCGCGGACCTCGAGATCGAACAGCGCGTGGTGGGCAAGCGACGCCAGGAGGTGATCGAAGAAGCGGACGCCTGTCGTCACGTCGGCCGTTCCCGCGCCGTCGAGCGCGAGCACCACGCTGACGTCGCTTTCGCGAGTGCGCCGGGAGACCGAGGCCCGCCGCAATCCGCGCTCGGTCACGACGAAGCCGCCGGACCGCGCGAAGTCCTCGTTCGCCGTCATCGCCGGGCGAGCTCCCGCGCCGCGGCGATGAGCCGGTCGTTCTGCTCCGCGTCGCGCACGGTCAGGCGGAGGTAGCGGGCCAGCGGGTGCTTCGCGTCGAAGCGGCGCGGGACCAGCCCGCGCTCGAGGAGGCGCTCGGCGACGTCCGTGGCCATTCCGGCCGACCCGAGGTCAACGAGCAGGAAGTTCGTTACGGACGGCTCAACGCGCCAGTCGAGTGCGACGAGCGCGTCGGCGAGGCGGCTCCGTTCGAGCTCGACAAGCTCGAGGTTCGTGCGAAGCGCGTCATCGTCATGGAGGACCTCGGTCACGATCGATACCGACACGGTCGAGACCGAGCCCGGCGGCCGATACGGCGCAAGTCTGCCGATCATCTCGGGCACGGCGAGCGCGAAGCCGACGCGGAGCCCGGCCAGGGCGTAGGCCTTGCTGACCGTGTGAACGACGATCAGGCGCGGATAGCCCGCCCGCAGCCCTACCAGCGAGCGGCCCGTGAACTCGACATAGGCCTCGTCGAGGACGACAGCCGGCGGCTGGCGGCCGTCGTCTCGTGCGTCCCGCGCCAGGTCCGCGAGCAGCGATTCCACCGCGCCTTCGGGCTCTGCGGCGCCCGTTGGGTTGTTCGGGTTGCACAGCCACACGAGGTCCGCCTCGGAGGCCACCCGACGCACGGCCGGCAGGTCGATCGTCCAGCCCCCGGCAGCCCTGGATCGGGGGACGGTGATTGATCGAGCGCCACGCTGCTCGGTGAGCACGCGGTAGAGCGAATACGTCGGATCTGGGATGACCGCCGACCCGCCGGCCGGGAGCATGGCCTTGGCCACGATGTCCAGGATCTCGTCGGCGCCGGCGCCCACGAGGATCTCTCCGGGCTCGACGCCGTACCGGGCTGCCGCGGCCTCGGCGAGCCGGCGGTAGTCAGACGGGGGGTACTCGGACATCGGCGTCTCGAACCGCCCGGCCTCGAGCAGCCGAGCGGCGAGCGCGGGTGCCGCAGGCGAGGTGTTGAGATCGAATCGGGCGATCTGCTCGAGAGGGACGCCGTATCGGGCAGCGATGGCCTCGCTCGTCGGCTCCCACGCGTAGGTCGTCGGCTCCGTCGGGGCCGTTGCATCGGTTTCGGGCGCGGATGGGCTGATCTGGCTGGCATTCGCGGGGGTCGGAGGCTCGGCGTCGCCGGCGTCCAGTGCTCGAAAACGGACCTCGACCGCGTCTCGATGGGCCGTGAGGCCCTCGGACTCGGCGAGCGTCGTGATCGTGTCGCGCAGCCCAGCGAGGCCTGCGCGCGTGACCCGCTGGACCTGGACGAACTTGCCGTAGCTCTCTACCGAAAGCGCGCTCGCGGCTCGAGCCAGGCCCCCGGTCGGCAGGACGTGATTGGCTCCAGTGGCGTAATCCCCCGCCGATTCGGGCGCCCATCGCCCGACGAAGAGCGATCCGGCATTGCGCAACCGGTCCACCGTTTCTTCCAGCGGCCCGACGTCGACCGAGAGGTGCTCGGGCGCGTACTCGTTGACGAAGTCGATGGCCGCGTCGAGGCTCGGCGCCAGGACGATCCCGCCGTTCTCGCGGAGCGAAACCTCGAGGATGGCGCGCCGGGCCGCCCCGACCAGCTGCCGCGCCGCCTCGGCCTCGACGGCGTCCGCGAACCACCCTTCGGTGGTCACCAGGATTGCCGGCGAATCGGGTCCGTGCTCGGCCTGGGTGATCAGGTCCGCGGCCACCGTCACCGGGTCGGCGCCGCCGTCGGCCAGGACCATCCCCTCGGACGGGCCCGCGGGAATGTCGATCCCGACCTCGCCGGCGAGCTCGATCTTCGCCGCCGTCGCCCAGGCGTTACCGGGCCCGACGACCCGATCGACCGCCGGCACGCCCGCGTCGGGCAGGCCGTACGCCAGCGCCGCGATGGCCTGGGCGCCTCCGGCGACCAGGAAGATATCGACGTTTAGGACGCCGGCCGCACCGAGCAGGACCGGATCGACATTGCCGTCACGGTCCGCCGGTGAGGCGACGACGACGGTCTCGACCCCCGCAACGCGCGCGGGAACCACGGTCATGAGCAGCGTCGATGGGTAGGCCGCCATGCCGCCGGGGACGTAGCAGCCGACGGTCGCGAGTGGCGCCCAGCGGCGCTCGATCTCAACGCCTGGGGTGATCGTGGTTCGTGTCGTGACCGGGCGCTGGGTCTCGGCGAACCGACGGATGCTCTCGATCGACGCCTCGAGCGCCGTGAGAACGCGGGTCGGGAGCGCTGCTCGGGCAGCTGTGAGCTCACTCGGGTCCAGGACGAGGCGGCCGTTGCCGAGGCCGCCGCCGAACCGCGCATTGGCGGCGCGGACGGCGCTGGGACCGCCGCGCCGGACCTCGGCGACGATGGCGCGGGCGCCCTCGCGAACGCTGGCGTCGGGCACGGCTCCGCGACGGACGAGCGACCGAAGTCGCGCGGCGAAATCGGGATCGGCGGCCGCCGACAGGTCGAGGCGCGACAGTCGCAGGCTGCCGGCAATTGCCGATGGCGCGGTCACGGCACGATCTTCTCGATCGGCAGCACGAGGATTCCCGACGCTCCTGCGAGCTTCAGGCGCGGCAGCAGGCCCCAGACGTCGTCGGCGTCCACGACCGAATGGATCGCGATCATGCCCTCGTGGGCGAGCGGGATGATCGTCGGCGAATCGAGAGCCGGCAGGAGGCCCTCGATCTCGGCGAGGCTCGCGCCCGGCGCGTTCATCATCAGGTACTTGCGGTCGCGCGCATTGACGACCGCCGCGAGCATCGTGTCGAGGGCCGCCAGCTCACCGCCGCGCTCCAGCTGCGCGGTTGCATTGGTCACCAGGATCGCCTCCGAGGCCAGGACATCGCCGATTGGCCGCAGACCGTTCATCGCGAGCGTCGATCCGGTGGACACGAGATCCACGATCGCCTCGGCCAGGCCGAGCCGCGGCGCCACTTCGACAGCTCCCGACAGCGGAACCACCTCGACGGCCACAGCCCGATCGGCGAAGAACCGGCGGGTCGTGTTGGGGTGCGCCGTCGCGACGCGCAACCCGGCGAGATCGACGATCTCGCGGTACTGGGTATCGGTGCCGACTGCCGCTGCCAGTCGACAATGCCCGTAGCCGAGCTCGCGCATGCGCGGGAGCCCATCGCCCGACTCCACGAGCAGGTCGATGCCGGTGATGCCGAGATCCGCCACGCCGTCGGCGACGAACTCCACCACGTCGGCGGCGCGGACGAAGAGGATCTCGAGGTCGACGTTCTGGACGCGGGCGACCAGCGTTCGGTCATGCTCCTCGAAGAGGAGGCCGGCATCGTGGAGGAGCCGGAGCGTCGGCTCGAGCAGGCGACCCTTGTTGGGGATCGCCAGCCGCAGGCTCGCGGTCACGCCTCGGTGCCGGCCGGATACGTTGTCGAGGCCCGGCCCTTCGCCGGTCCCGTCTTCGACGCTCCGCCCGCCGGGCGGTCCAGCCGATCGAGGAGGAGCCGATAGCCACCGTCGCCGTGGTGCAGCCACGATGCGATGCGCGTGATCGTCGCTGTGCTCGCGCCCGTCTCCTCGGAGATCTGGGCATAGTGCATCCCCGCCTCCAGAAGGCGGACGACCGCCCAGCGTTGGGCAATGTTGCGCAGCTCGCCGAGGGTGCAGAGATCGCGCAGGAACAACGCAGCCTCGTCGCGAGTCTCGAGGCGCACGATCGCGTCGAGCAGGGCCTCGGCCTCGTCCGTCCGCCAGCCGTCCCTCACGGCCACCGCCCAGGCACCTCCATTTTCGGTCATTATCACCTGCTAACCTATTAGCGTGCTAAAACGCTAACACGGCAAGGAGCGCCTTGGCAACCTTCGAGATCCTGCCGGCCATCGACCTGCGGCGTGGCCGTGTCGTCCGCCTGCGTGGCGGCGATTTCGCGCGCGAGACCGGCTATAACGACGACCCGGTCGGCGTCGCGCGGGACTGGGCCGCCCAGGGAGCCAGCTGGTTGCACGTAGTCGACCTCGACGGCGCCCTGGGAGGCGGGCCGGCCCAGGCGGACGTCGTCGGCTCGATCGTGGGCGCTGTCGGCGGCGACGTTCGCTGCGAGCTCGCCGGCGGGCTCCGCACGGAGGAGGCGGCCACGGCCGCGCTCCGGGGTGGATTCGCGCGCGCGGTGATCGGCACCGTAGCCCTTGGCGATCAGCCCCTGGTCGCGCGACTTGTCGCCCGGCACGGCGCCGCCCGAATCGCGGTTGCCCTCGACGTGCGCGACCGCCAGGCGGTCGGCGAGGCCTGGCGGCCGGGGGCCGCAGGCGTGCCGGTTGCCGAGGCGGCGCGAGTCCTGGCCGATACCGGAGTCACGACCTTCGAGGTCACCTCCATCGAGCGCGACGGCAGCCTCGTCGGGCCCGACCTGCGCCTTCTCGAGCAGCTGCTGGCCCTCGACGTCGGCCGGATCATCGCCTCCGGCGGCATCGCAACGCTCGCGGACCTGCTCGCGGTCCAGGACCTCGGATGCGGCGGCGCCATCGTCGGCCGCGCGCTCTACGAGGGTGCCTTCACCGTCGCCGAGGCCCTCGCGGCCACGGATGGAAACGCCACCCGCGGGGATCTTCCCTAGTACCGCTTCCCGCGCTGGCGGGCAAGGTCGAAGGACGCCGTGCCGGCGACCGCCATGACCGCCATCGTGCCCGCCTGGACCGGGTCCGAGACGACCAGGTCGACGTGGTCGACGATCGAGCCGGCCATGTTGAGCGAGATGATCGGGATGCCCATCGCCCGCAGCTCGTCCGCTGCGCGAGAGATCTCGCCGCCCATGAGCGACCCGGCAAGGACCAGAAGGCGCGCCCGCGGCAGGTCCCCCACCGCTCGAACGGCCTCGGCGATAGCGTACTCGCCAACGAGCGGGATCGTGTCGACGCTGATTCGCTCCTCGCGGAGGTTGTGGCGGTCCGCCTCGCTCACGGCGCCGAGGGCCACCTGGGCGACCTGGGCGCCGCCGCCGACGACGATGATCCGCTTGCCCCAGACACGTTCCATCGTGAGCGTGCTGTGCACCGCGCGCACCATGTCGAGCGCCTGGAGCGCGGCCTGCAACGAAGCCTCCGAGGCGCCTTCCACCTCCAGCTCGACCACGACGTACGGCGGCTCACCGGCGATGCGTCGAACCGTCGACCAGGTCCGCAGCCGCCCACCGGCCTGGGCGATCCCTGCCGCGAGCGCAGCCGACGACTCCGGCCGATCGAGAACCTCGAGGCGGAGGGCGACCGGCTCGGTTCGTTCGGGCATGGCGGCTGATGGTACTCTGCGCCACCTTCCGCTCGGACCCGACTCGCCGAGCACCGCGATCGCACGAGGTCACGTCCAGCCGATGCGCATGTGGGGCGGCCGGTTCGAGGGCTCGACCGATCCGCTGGCCGCCGATTTCAGTCGATCGATCGACGTCGACGCCGCCCTGGCGCTCGACGACCTGACCGGCTCGATCGGCCACGTGCAGGCGCTCGCCAGGGCGGGATTGCTGACCGACGCGGAGGCCCAAGCGCTCGTCGCCGGGCTCGAGGGCCTCCGCCAGGAAGTCCGCGCGGGCACGCTGGCGTGGGATCCGGCGCTCGAGGACGTCCACCTCAACCTCGAGGCGGCCCTCGAGGCCCGGATCGGGGCCGTGGCAGGCAAGCTCCACACGGGCAGGTCGCGCAACGACCAGGTAGCGACCGACCTCCGCCTCTGGCTGCGGCATACGACCGTCGCGCTCGACGAAGGGCTCGTCGGCCTGGAGCGGGCCCTGGTCGATCTGGCGGAGCGGCACCGCGACGCGGTCATGCCCGGGCTGACCCATCTCCAACCGGCCCAGCCGGTTCTCCTGGCGCATCACCTCCTGGCCTACGTCGAGATGCTTGAGCGTGATCGCGGCCGGCTGGCCGACTGCAACCGTCGCGCCGACGTCTCCCCGCTGGGATCGGGAGCCATCGCGGGGGCAGGCTTCTCGCTCGACCGGGAGTCGGTGGCAGCGCAGCTCGGGTTCCGCGGGATCAGCGCGAACTCCATCGACGCAACGTCCGATCGCGACTTCGTGGCCGAATTCCTGGGAGGGGCGTCGCTCGCGATGGTCCACCTCTCGCGCCTGGCCGAGGAGATCACGTGGTGGTCGAACCCGGAGATCGGCTGGGTTCGTGTCGGGGAGGCCTTCGCGACGGGCTCGTCGATGCTGCCCCAGAAGCGCAACCCGGACTCGGCGGAGCTCGTCCGGGCGAAGGCCGCGCGCGTCGCCGGCTCACTCGGAACCGTGCTCGGAATCCTGAAGGGCTTGCCGCTGGCGTACCAGCGTGACCTCCAGGAAACCGTCCCGCCGTTGATGGACGGCGCGGCCCAGCTCGGAACCTCGCTCGCGGTGATGGCCGGCGTCGTCGCCTGCCTCGAGGTCGACCAGGCCCGGCTTCGGGCTGCGGCCGACGATGGCTTGAGCACCGCGACCGCCGCCGCCGACCTGCTTGTCGAGCGGGGCGTGCCGTTCCGGGTCGCCCACCGGATCGTCGGCACCGTGGTTCGGGAGGTGGAGGCAGCCGGGAGCCGCCTCGATGGCGCAGCTGACTCGATCTGGCTCGAGGCGCTGGCCGGCTCGGACGACGCGACGGCGGCGTGGCTGGCTGCCGATGCTGCGATCGGGCCTGCCCTCAGGAGCGCCACGACGCTCGAAGCCGCCCTCGCCCGCCCGGATCTCGTCGGCGGCACGGCACCTCGACGTGTCGCCGCGGCCCTCGCGGAGGCTCGCGGCCGGCTCGATCGCGGCTGATTCAGGTTCGGGCGAGCGCGTCCCGGAAGACCGCCAGAGCCTCGTCGATCTCGGCTGGGGTGACGTCGAGCGGCGGCAGCCACCGGACGACCTCATGGTTGCTGCCCGCCGTCAGCAGGAGCAGCCCGGCGTCGGCACAACGGGCGATCAGTTCCGGTGCGAGCTCCGGCGAGGTCTCCAGCCCGAGCATCAGGCCGCGCCCTCGCACGTGGACCAGCCGCGGGTCTGCGGCGGCCAGTTCCGAAAGCCCCGCGTCGAGCTCGGCTCCCCTCGCGCTGGCGTTCGCGACAAGGTCCTCCTCCGCGATCGTGGCCAGCACCGCCAGGGCGGCGGCGCAGGCGACCGGGTTGCCGCCGAACGTAGAGCCGTGAGCGGCCGCGCCCCACCGCGCCTGGAGGTCCCGGGACGAGACGATCGCGGCAAGGGGCAGGCCGTTCGCGAGCGCCTTGCCGATGCACACCACGTCGGGGACGATCCCAGCCGCCTCGAAGCCCCACATCGCGCCGGTTCGCGCGATGCCGGTCTGGACCTCGTCGGCGATCAGCAGGATTCCCGCCACGTCGCAACGCGCGCGAAGGCCCTGGAGGAATTCGGCCGGCGCCGGGTTGACGCCGCCCTCGCCCTGGATCGGCTCGATGATGACCGCCGCCACCTCGCTCGGTCCGCCGTCCTCCTCGAGCGCGCGCTCGAATGCGGCGAGCGCAGCTTCGCTCGCATCCCCCGGGTCGTCGTGCACGTCCGGGAACGGCGCCAGCCGAACGCCCGGCAGCAGGGGCTCGTAGCCGGCGCGGTAATTCTCGTTGGAGCTCGTGACGCTGGCCGACCCAAACGTCCGTCCGTGGAACGCGCCGCGGAACGCGAGGAAGCCCGGCCGGCCTGTCACCCGCCGCGCGAGCTTGAGCGCCGCCTCCACGGCCTCCGTCCCGGAGTTGCACAGGAAGACGGTGTCGAGTGGTTCCGGCAGCGTCGCCGCGAGCGTCGCTGCGAGCTCGCTGACGGGCGGCATGAACCCGAGGCCGTTGGAGACGTGCAGCAGCCGGTCGACCTGCTCGTGGATGGCGGCGTTCACCCTCGGGTGGCCGTGGCCGAGGCCCGTCACCGCGATTCCGCAGGCGAAGTCGAGGTAGGCCTTGCCGCCCACGTCCCAGAGTCGGTGGCCCTCGCCGCGGACCCAGGTTCGATTGAAGTAGCGGGCAAGGATGGGCGAGAGCGCTTCACTGCCGGGCGGCGCGTCCGCAACGAGCAGGGCGGCGGAGGGCCGTGGATCTGATGCGGTGGTGGTCATCGGTTGCACGAGCCTAACGGACTGTGTATGTTCATGCACCCCATGAATAGAGTTGCAGCCGTTTCCACGACCGCGCCCGAGGCCATCGCGTTCCCCACGCCGCGCCAGATCGGCGCTCGCGGGACGATCGACGTGGTCGTCGTGGGGGCGACCGGCTACGCCGGGGGCGAGGCCGTGCGCTGGCTCGTCGGCCATCCCGCGGTCCGGCTCGTCGGTGCGGTCAGCCGGACCCAGGATGGCGTGCCGCTCGAGACCACCCAACCGCATCTCGCCCGGGCCGCGCTGAAGCTCACGCAGGACATCCCGCCCGCCGACGCGGTCTTCCTGGCCCTGCCGCATGGCGCGGCCGGCGCCCTCGTTCCCGAGATCCTGGCGGGGGGCGCGACCGTGATCGACCTCGGTCCGGACTTCCGATTGCGGGATCCGGCCGACTACCCGGCCTGGTACGGCTTCGAACACCCGGCGCCCGAGCTGCTCGACCGGGCCGTCTATGGCCTGCCGGAACTCCATCGCGCCGAGCTGCGGGCCCTCGGGACGGATTCCGGCGGGATCGTCGCCGCGCCCGGCTGCTACCCGACCGCGTCGCTGCTGGCCCTCGCGCCCCTGGCGCGGGCGGGGCTGATCGCGGAGGTCGTGGTCGATGCCAAGAGCGGCGTGTCAGGGGCGGGGCGCGAGGCTCGGCCGGAGCTCACCTTCTCCGAGGTCAACGAGAGCGTCCGGGCGTACGGGCTCGACGGCCATCGCCACACCGCCGAGATCGAGCAGGAGCTGATCGCCCTGGCCGCGTCGTCCGGTGCCGCCCCGCCGGTGCCCGTCGACTTCGTGCCCCACCTGGTGCCGATGACGCGCGGCCTCCTTGCGACCTGCCACGTCAGACCGACCCGGCCCGTGGCGCAGGAAGAGCTGAACGCAATCTACGAGGCGGCATACGCCGCCGAGCCCTTCGTGCAGCTCGTGGCGGAACCGCCGTCGACGAAGCACGTCGCAGCCAGCAACGAGGCCCGGGTCCACGTCCGCGTCCAGCCCCGGACCGGGCGGATCATCGCCATGGCCGCGATCGACAACCTCGCCAAGGGCGCCGCGAGCCAGGCGGTCCAGGCATTCAACCTGGTCTTCGGCCTCGCGGAGACCATGGGCCTTGACGCGCTCCCGGTGGCGCCATGACGGCAGTCGACACGCGCCCGGTATCGGCGGAGGCCCCGGTAAAGCGATCCTGGGCTCCGGCCCCCGGCGGCCTTCCGCCCGTCGAGCGGCGCGCGTTGATGCCGGGAGGCTTCCTGGCCGGCGGCCTCGCGGCAGGGATCAAGCGCAGCGGCAAGCCCGACCTCGCCATCATCGTGGTCGGTGGCGCCACGGCCGAGGGCACGAACCCGGACCGGGTCGTGGCACCGCTCGGACGTCCGGCGGCCGTCGCGGCGCTGTTCACGCGCAACCAGATGCCTGCCGCACCGGTCCGCCTCTCGAGCGAGCACCTTCTCGCGACCGAGCCGGCGGGGGGCGGGCGATTCGGGTGGACGCATGCCGTTCTCGCCACGAGCGGGAGCGCCAACGCGGCGACCGGCGGCGGCGGAGAGGCCGACCAGGCGTCGCTGGCGGAGGAGCTCGCCGGCCGTCTCGGCACGAGCCCGCAGCTGACGATGGCCATGTCGACAGGCATCATCGGCACGCGCCTGCCGGTCGGAACGATCATCTCCGGTCTCGATCGGCTCCTGCCGGTGCTCGGGCCGGGCGAATCGGACCTCTTCGCCGCCGCGACTGCCCTCCGGACGACGGATTCGACGACGAAGATCGCGACTGCGACGACCGCGCTGCCGAACCCTGGCGGCGTGCCGACCGTCGTGCGCGTGACGGGAATCGCCAAGGGTGTCGGGATGATCCATCCCGGGATGGCCACGATGCTCGCCGTCCTCCTGACCGACGCGACGGTCGAGCCGGCAACGCTCGCCGGGCTGCTCCGGGCCGCCGGATCGCGCACCTGGAACCAGCTCTCGGTAGATGGCGACACCAGCACCAACGACACGGTCCTCCTGCTGGCCTCGGGCGCTGCCGGGGCCGCGCCCGTCGCGCCCGACTCGGCGCCTGCCGCAGCGCTGGGCGATGCGATCATGGCCGTCGCGCGCGACCTCGCCCGCCAGCAGGCCGCCGACGGCGAAGGCGCCACCACGCTCATCACCTGCGAGGTCACCGGCGCCATCGATGATCCGGCGGCCCGTGCCGTCGCGCGCGCCGTCGTCTCGAGCAGCCTCGTCAAGGCCGCCGCCCACGGTCGCGACCCGAACTGGGGCCGGGTGCTGGCGGCAGTCGGAACCGCCCACCTCCCGGACGCCGAGCTCCTGGAGACGGCTCGCGTCCCGTCCGGCGATGCGGCGACCCGGGGCGGGCGTCCCGTCTCGCTCGACGTCGACCGCCTGCGACTCGCGATCGCGGGGCATGCCATGTTCGATGGCGCCGCCGGTGGCCCGCTGCCGTTCGATCGCGAGGCGGCCCGGGCGGCGATGGCCCGGCCCGAGGTCGTCATCCGGATCGAGCTCGGGAGCGGCACCGGCAGCGGCGAAGCCTTCGGCTGTGACCTGACCGAGGCCTACGTCCGGGAGAACGCGGAGTACACGACGTGACCAGGGGCGGACGATGAACGAGAGCCAGCCATGAGCGAGATCCTCGTCGTCAAGCTGGGCGGCACGACCCTCGCCGAGCAGGGCCAGATCCTCGAAGATGTCGCCGCGGTTGCGCGCCGGCGACCGGTCATCGTGGTCCACGGCGGCGGGCGGCGGATCAGCGAGTGGCAGGAGCGGCTCGGGCTGACCAGCCGCTTCGAGAACGGCTTGCGAGTCACGGACCTGATGACCCTCGAGGTCACCGCGGCGGTCCTGCGCGGGGTCGTCAACAGCGAGCTGGTAGCCGCCCTGCGCGACCTCGGCGTGGACGCGGTTGGCCTGTCTGGCGTCGACGGCGGCCTACTCATCGGTGAGCGGGTCCCCGAGCTCGGCCTGGTCGCGCACATCGTCGGCGTCCGGCGCGACCTCCTCGACGCCCTGCTCGTCGCCGGCCAGGTGCCGGTGATCGCGCCACTCGTCCGGGACGAGCACGGCGTTGTCTGCAACGTGAACGCGGACGACGCCGCCGCCGGCATCGCGGCCGGTCTCGGGGCCCGCCAGCTCGTGCTCCTGACCGACGTCGACGGCGTGAGCGGGCCCGACGGTCAGCGGCTCGAGCGAATCTCGGCCGCAGAGGCCGAGGACCTCATCGCCTCGGGCGTCATCTCCGGCGGCATGGTGCCGAAGGTTCGCGCCGCGCTCGGCGCGCTGAGCTGGTCCGGCGCCGAAGCGGTGATCGCCGACGCTGCGACGCCGGCCGCCCTCCGGCGGGCGCTCGAGGATCCGCGCTTCGGGACGCACATCAGCCTCCAGGCCGCATCCGCCGCCGCGGCGGTCCTCTCGTGAGTCCTGTTCGGGTCGGGCGCGACGCCCGCCAGCGCGCCATCCGGGAGCTGCTGGCTCGACAGCCGGTGAGCAGCCAGGCCCAGCTCGTCAGTGAGCTCGCGGCCCGGGGCATTGCCGCCACCCAGGCGACGGTCAGCCGCGACATCGCCGAGCTGGGGCTCGTCAAGGTCGCCCGATCCGGGCGGCACGTCTACCTCGCCCCCGAGGATCTCGCGCCGAGCCGGCCCGACGATGACGAGCGGCTGCGGCGCATCCTCGCCGATATCCCGGTGACCGTGGGCCGAAGCGGCTTGATCCTCGTGCTGACGGGCTCGCCCGGGACCGCCAGCGTGATCGCGCAGGCCATCGACCAATCGAGCCTCCACGAACAGGAGGGCACGGTGGCCGGGGACAACACGCTGATCGTGCTCTTCGCCGACGCCGACAAGCTGGAGCGCTGGAGCGCTCGATTCCGGGCACTTCAGGGTCTGCCCCTGCCCGTGACCGAGCAAGCCCCAAGGGAGCTGGAACGATGAAGAAGGTCGTGCTCGCCTACTCGGGCGGACTGGATACCTCGGTCGCGGTGGCCTGGCTGCGCGAGCAGCACGACACCGAGGTCGTGACGCTGACGGTCGACGTCGGCGGCGGGTCCCTGCGCGAAGGCGTCGCGGAGCGAGCCATCTCGGCCGGAGCGACCCGCGCCCTCGTGGTCGACGCACGGGATCGGTTCGTGCGGTCTTTCGTCTGGCCGCACCTCCAGGCGGGCGCGCTGTACCAGGGCGCCTACCCGCTGGCGACCGCGCTCGCGCGGCCACTCATCGCCCAGCTGCTCGTCGAGGTGGCCAAGCGCGAGGGCGCCGGCGCGGTCGCCCACGGCTGTACCGGCAAGGGCAACGACCAGGTCCGGTTCGATGTCGCCGTGCATGCCCTCGATCCCGGCCTCGAGGTGATCGCGCCGATGCGCGTCGGCATGGGCCTCTCGCGAGAAGAGGAGATCGACTACGCGCTCGCGCGGGGGATCGACATCCCCGTCAGCAAGGCATCGCCCTACTCGGTCGACGCCAACCTGTGGGGCCGCTCGATCGAAACCGGCGTGCTCGAGGATCCGTGGGTCGCACCGCCCGCCGACGTCTACCAGTGGACGGTCGACCCCGGCACGGCGCCGGCGCCGGTCGAAGTCACGATCGCCTTCGAGGGCGGCGAGCCGGTCGAGCTGGACGGCGAGGCCATCGGTCCGGCCGAGATCGTCGAGCGGCTCAACGAGCTCGGCGGCAGCCACGGGATCGGCAGGATCGACCACGTCGAGGACCGCCTCGTGGGGATCAAGAGCCGCGAGATCTACGAGGCCCCTGCCGCGGCGATCCTGCACGCCGCGCACCGTGCGCTCGAGAGCCTGTGCCTGACGAAGGACACGCTGCGCTTCGGGCGGCTGGTGAGCGACGAGCTGGCGCGGCTCACGTACGACGGCCTGTGGTTCAGCGCGCTCCACCGCGACCTCCGCGGCTACGTCGCGTCCAGTCAGCGCGTGGTCTCGGGCGAGGTCCGCGTGCGACTGGACCATGGCGCGGCGGTGGTCGTCGGCCGTCGCTCGCCGCTCTCGCTGTACGACCAGCGCCTCGCGACCTACGACAGCGGCGATGCCTTCAACCACGCCGCCGCGGTCGGCTTCATCGAGATCTTCGGGCTGCCGCTGAGGACGGAGGCGTCGCGCCACGGTGCGATCGGGGCGCGTCACGGCGCCGCATGGACCTGGACCGAGCCGCTCCTCGAGGAGCTGCCGGTCACGACGACCGACGTCGAGCCGGCCGCCGCCGGGGTGCCTTCGGGCGTGCGGTCCTAGGGCCAGGGTCATGGAAGCGCACCTCGCCATGCGCCTGGCGGTCCGGCAACCGGCCATCCCGAGGATCCCCTATCCCGGTGGCCTGCGCGGCCGCGACTTCCTGTCGGCCGCGGACCTGAGCGCCGACGAGCTCGAGGCGGTGCTCGACACCGCCGCCCTGCTCAAGGACGAATGGGCGCGCACGCGCGAGCACGTCGAACGGCCCCTCGCAGGGACGACGGTGGCTTTGCTGTTCCAGAAGCCGAGCCTGCGCACGCGCGTCTCGTTCGAGCTCGCCGTCCAGCAGCTCGGCGGCCGGAGCCTCTATCTCGCGGACGCGGACGTGGGCATCGACCGTCGCGAGAGCGCCGCCGACATCGCCCGGACGCTCGAGCGATGGGTCGACGCGCTCGTCGCTCGCACGTTCCGGCACGGGCTGGCCGAGGGCCTGGCCGAGGCGATGTCGGTGCCGGTCATCAATGCCCTGACCGATCGGGAGCACCCCTGCCAGGCCCTGGCGGACCTGCTGACCCTGCGCCAGCGATTCGGGTCGTTGCGCGGGCTCGTGATCGCCTTCGTCGGGGAGGCCAACAACGTGGCCATGTCGCTCGCCCTTGCCGGCTCGCGCCTCGGGGCGGAGGTGCGAATCGCCCACCCGCCGGGCTACGGGCCTGACCGGGAGTTGATGGCCCTCGTGCGCGGCTCAGCGTTACGCCACGGTGGGTTGGTCACCACGACACAGGACCCGCAGGCGGCGGTCGAGGGCGCGCAGGCCGTCTATGCCGACACCTGGGTGTCGATGGGCGACGAGGCCGACGCACCGAAGCGCCGGCGAGCGTTCGCCGGCTATCAGGTCGATGCGAATCTGATGGCCGCCGCCGCCCCGGACGCGATCTTCCTGCACTGCCTGCCGGCGCACCGCGGTCAGGAGGTCACCGAGGAGGTGATCGACGGGCCGCGGAGCGCCGTTTTCGACCAGGCCGAGAATCGCCTCCATGTCCAGAAGGCGCTGCTCGTGGGCTTGCTGGGGCCCGTGTAGCTCGCTGGTCCGCGGCCGTCGGCCACCGGCGGTCAGCCGCGTGCGATCAGCGCCGGGCGATCAGCCGCCGGCCATTGCCGGCAGGAGGACGACCCGGTCCCGGGCGTCAACCCTGGTTTCGAGCGCGTCGAGGTAGCGGACGTCCGTGTCATTGAGGAAGACGTTGATGAACCGATTGAGCTCGCCCTGGGCATCGAGGAGCTGGGCCGCGAGCGCCGGATGAGTGGCCACGAGGTCGGCGAGGACCTCGCGCACCGTCGACCCGCCGATCTCGATCTCCTTGGCTCCGCCCGTGGCGACCCGCAGCGTCGGCGGGATTCTGACGGTGCTCATGCTCGTGCCTCCAGCCATGCCTCGACCGCGGTCAGGGTCGGCCGAAGCGGGGCAACGAGCCCCGGGCGGCCCGCCGCATCGGCCTGGTCCGGCGCGCCGAGGCGGCGCGCGTCCGGAGTCTTGAGACCGTTGCCGGACAGGACCACCACGACCTCGTCACCAGGGCGGATGACGCCGCGCCGCCGCGCCGCCTCCGCGGCCGCGACCGTCACGCCGCCCGCGGTCTCGACATAGATGCCTTCGAGCCGGGCGATGTCGCGGATCGCGGCCGCCGTGTCGTCATCGGGGATGGCCTCCACGGATCCGCCCGTCGCACGCGCGAGGGCGAGAGCCTCCTCGCCGTCGGCCGGGCTCCCGATCGCCAGCGAGCGGACGATCGTGTCGGGCGTCCGGACGGGCGACCAGGTCGGGCTGCCGTCCTGCCACGCGTTCGCGACCGGCGCGCATCCGGCCGCTTGGCCGCCGACGAAGCGGACGGGCCGTCGCTCGATCAGGCCGATCCGGGCGAGCTCGTCGAAGCCGCGGCCGAGCTTCGTGAACAGGGCGCCTGAGGCGATGGGCGCGACGACGACGTCGGGGGTTCGCCAGCCGAGGCCTTCGGCGATCTCGAAAGCGAGCGTCTTGGAGCCCTCCGCGTAGAACGGCCGGAGGTTGACGTTCACGAAGCCCCAGCCCGTCTCGTCGGCGAGCTCCAGGCACAGCCGGTTGACGTCGTCGTAGGTGCCTTCGATCGGCACCACCGTGGCGCCATAGGCCAGGGCATGGTCGATCTTGGCGGGCTCGAGATCGGCCGGGATGAAGACATAAGCCGGCAGTCCGACGGCAGCCGCGGCGGCGGCAGTCGCGCCCGCGAGGTTGCCGGTCGAGGCGCAGGCGAGGGCCTCGAGCCCGAGCTCGACGGCGCGGGCGGCTGCCACGGCGACCGCGCGGTCCTTGAACGAGAGGGTCGGGTTGCGCGTGTCGTCCTTGATCCAGAGGCGCTCGACCCCGATCCGCTCCCCCAGGCGTCCCGCGCGCAGCAGCGGCGTCGATCCGACCGCGAGGCCGCGGGCGGGTTGGGCGGCGACCGGGAGGAGCTCGAGGTAGCGCCAGATTCCGGGCGCCCGAGCGCCGATGAACTCGCGATTCAGCTGGCCGGCAACAACGTCGAGGTCGTAGCGGGCCTCGAGCGGCCCGAAACAGGCCGGGCAGACGAAGGCCAGCGCGCCCGGCTCCGGGCGGCCGCAGCTCCGACACGCGAGGCCGCGCAGGCGGGCTTCGCCCGTCACGGGGGTCGATGGCGGGATGGGGGTGGCGAGGGTCATCGTCGGCATGCTCCGCCCAGCCGCGTCTCACGGGCGCGGACTGAGCCTGCGGGCGAACGGGACCGGAGAATCGAGAAGACCCTCCCTGCAGCGGAAGGGTCTCGAGGGGAGCGTCCCTTATCTCGCAGGAGAACCTGCCCGGAATTGGCACCTTGCCGACGCGACCGCCGGTAGGTTGTCGTGGCATCGCAGGGCCGGTCCCTCCGCCACTCTTGATAAGTGCTCTTCAGTTGTCGGGCGATGCTAGCGAGTGCGGCGTCGCAGTGTCAACGTCGCGCCGGCGGTCAGCCCGCGCGGGCTCGGTCCAAACCAGGCCGTAGCCGAACAGGGCGATCGCCTGCGCGGCGGCCTCGTACCGCTCCGGGGGATCGAGAGCACCTGAGCTGATCGCCGGCCGTTGGCCCCTGGGAAAAGCCAGCCCCGAGGCGCCGACGTCGCCGGGGGAACGACGGTCGGAGTCTCGGGGCCTGCATGGTCAATAACGGGCCGGGACGCGAGACGTTAGGGCTGCGGCGAAGATTTTTCCGGCAGACCGGGACGGCCGCGATCCGACCGTCCGCGGACCTCGTATCGGATGGCAAGGGAGCTCTGCCGTCGTGCCGGCGGGCTCCCTTCCTCATCCGCCCAGGAGCTGGATTCCGGTCTCGGTGGTGACGCCCAGCACGGCGTGTCCGACGAGGCCCCGCAGGTGCGTCTCGGGTGGGTACGCCTCCATCGGGCCGGCGAGCCCGAGCTTCGTGTTCAGGTACTCGTCGTTGACAACGAAGAGGACGAGCCCGTATGCCAGCCCGCGCCCCAGGCGCGCAAAGGGGACGTAGCGGCGAACGACGCCGTAGACCGCGCCCGGTGCGATACCCAGGCCGTAGTGGATCGCCTGTTCGAGCATCGGCCGGCTCTCGGTCGGGACGACGAAGCCGGTCTCGGCCTCGATCCGGTCGACCAGGTTCGCCACCGAGCTCTTGCCGTTCGGTTGCGCCGCCCGCTCGCGCTCGGTCACCTCGGGCGGCTGGACCTCGTACATCGCGGTGGTGATGAGGTCCATGCACCACGTCGCAACGGCGCCGGCGATGGCACCGCGGACCGCGTCGCGGATCACGGCTCGATACCCGTTTGGGTCACGTCGTGCGTTGACTTCACGTCGTGCTGATGATCGCGCGTCAGGCGCGTTTGCGCGAGGGTTTTTCGCGATGTTGTCCTCAGGATCGACCTCGATCCCGGACCGCCTGTACGGAGCTCGGCCACGTCGGCCTCCTTTGGTCGTCGCCTCGGCTTCGCACGGCGACGGGTCCGGAGACCACCGTGCCATCGAGTCCGCGGCAGGCTGGTTGCAGAACCGCCGGGCGGGTTGCGGGTCCGTTTCGGACGCCCCGCCGTCACGACGATCCAGTGTCATGACCCGGACACGCGCTCGATGCCACAATCGGGTCAGGCACGGCGGCGTGGGCCGCCGGGCGGCCGGCGCGGAGGGTTGCCCATGGCCGAGCGCTTCGTCACCCGGGGCTTCGTCGGCCGGCCGGACGTGGGCGGCGGGGACGAGGATGGCGACGACCGCCGGCGCCGAATCCCGCCAGGCCAGTACCTGGTCAGTGACTTTCCCGTCCTCTCGGCCGGGCCGACGCCCCGCACGCCACTCGACCGGTGGTCGTTGCAGGTCGAGGGCCTCGTCGCCCAGCCGATCAGCTGGACCTGGGAGCAATTCCTCGCGCTGCCGAGCCGCGACTGGGTCGTCGACATCAGCTGCGTCACGAAATGGACGCACCTCGACATGCGCTGGAAGGGCGTGAGCGTCGATACGTTGCTCGAGGGCGTCAAGCTCGACCCGAAAGCGGCGTTCGTCGTCGCCTACTGCGACGGCGGCTACACCACGAACCTGCCGCTCGCCGACGTCCTGAACAACCAGGCTTTCGTCGCCTACGAGTACGACGGTCGGCCGCTCGCGCCCGAGCATGGCGGGCCGGCGCGCCTCGTCGTCCCGGCACGCTACTTCTGGAAGAGCGCGAAGTGGATCCGAGGCCTCCGACTCCAGGCCGGCGATGAGCCCGGCTTCTGGGAATCCCTCGGCTACCACAACCGCGGCGACCAGTGGCGCGAAGAGCGCTACAGCGGCGACTGAGGTGGCGCCCGCCATCGCCTGGCAACTTGCGACCGTCACCGCCGTCCGCGACGAGACGCCGAACGTTCGATCGTTCACGCTCGGCCTGCCGACCTGGCCCGGCCATCGACCCGGCCAGCACGTCGACCTCCGGCTGACCGCCGAGGACGGCTACAGCGTCGAGCGCTCGTACTCGATCGCGTCCGAGCCGGAGCGGGCCGGCGAGGTCGACATCACCGTCGAGCGAATCGCGGGCGGCGAGGTCTCGCCCTTCCTCCACGAGGTCGTCGTGCCCGGCGACCGGCTCGAGGTTCGCGGCCCGATCGGCGGCTACTTCGTCTGGGAGGCGGGGCTCGGCGGACCGTTGCTGCTCGTCGCCGGCGGCTCGGGCGTGGTCCCGCTGATGGCCATGGCCCGGCACCGGGCGAGGGCCGGCTCGACGGCTCCGACGCGCCTCCTCGTCAGCTCGCGGGGCCCCGACGAGATCATCTACCGGGATGAGCTCGAGCGGCTGGCCGCCGTCGGCAACGGCTTCGAGATTGCGCACACCCTGACCCGTCAGCAGCCGCCGGGCTGGACCGGCTATGCCCGCAGGATCGACGGCCGGATGCTCGCGGAGGTCGCGGAGCCGCTCGGAGCGGCGACCCGCGCCTACGCCTGCGGCCCGACTGCGCTTGTCGAGACCGTCGCCAACAGCCTCCTGGAGCTCGGGCTGCCACCCGACCGCATCAGGACCGAGCGCTTCGGCCCGACCGGCACGTAGAGGATCATCCGATGGAAGAGCGAATCGCCCTGATGCGAAACGACCCCGCCGTCGATCTGACCGTCGATGGCAACGCTGTCGGCGGGCTGCTCGCGTCGGTCTTCTCGGCCGACATCACCGCCAGCCCCGGCCAGTGCGCGCACTGCGGGACGGTCAGCATCGTCGCCACGTTCAGGGCCTACGTCCGCGGTCCGGGCGTCGTCCTGCGCTGTCCCGCTTGCGCCGACGTGGTCATCCGGATCGTCGAGACGCCGACCGCGACGATCGTTGACGTGACCGGCGCGACCTACCTCCGGTTCGAGCGCTCACCCGAGGCCTGACCGACACCCTCCGCCAGCCGTCCGCCCGAGCCGACTGCGAACAGGCCCAGGATCCGAGCCGCCGTCCAGGCGCCGACCG
Organism: Candidatus Limnocylindrales bacterium; assembly: GCA_038322255.1. Lineage (GTDB taxonomy): Bacteria > Chloroflexota > Limnocylindria > Limnocylindrales > CSP1-4 > UBA5189. Next base: position 23,705 of record JBBQFS010000015.1, read on the forward strand.
CGGTGACGATCGCGGACACGATGCTGATCGCCCAATCGGGCAGCTCATCGAGCTTGGGCCCCGGCAGGATTCGGTACGGCGACGTCACGAGCACGTAGGTGAGGGTCGCGAAGAACGCCGCGCTCAGCGCGATGAACGGCCAGCGCAGCCGGCGGTCGATCGCGGCGAGGGGCGCGAGGACGGCGATCGCCCCGAACAGGTAGCGCTCGTGGACCCGCGTCGGCAGGTAGTAGAGCGCGAGCCCGATCAGGACGCTCACCCCGAACAGACCGACGAGGTCGCGCCGCCGACGCAGCAGCCATAGGCTCGCGCCGATGCCGGCAACCACCAACAGCGAGCCGATCGTCACCCACGACCGATCGTTGTCGCCGAACCCGAAGACCATGCCCCAGGGGTTGAACCCGAACTCCGAGATGTAGGGGTAGCGGCCGAACGTGTCCCCGATCTGGTGGAGGTAGCTCAGGGGATCCAGCCCCAGCGGGACGAGCACCACGAGGAAGGTTGCGACGGCGGACAGGGCGAGGATGGCCGCGCGCCGTAGCCCGTCGGGCTCGCGCAGCCAGAAGAGCGCGAGGCCCGCGAGCACGATCCCGGCGATCCCGAACTGGGGCTTGAGCAGCCCGGCGAGCACCGCCAGCGCGCCGGCCAGGGCCACGCGACCGCGGGCCACCGCCACGATCGCCCCGACCATCGGCAGGGCCGCCATGCCGTCGACCTGGCCCCACATCGGCCCGCACAGGATCACGGCCGGGTTGAGCAGGTAGAAACCGGCAGCAAGAAGGCCGTCGTGGTCCCGGCAGGTCTCGGACCGGACCGTCGAGAACAGCAGCAGCCCAAGCCCGAGATCGAACGGGATCGAGAGGGCGCGGATGGCGATCTCGAGGCCGGCGCCGCTGTCGAGGGCGAGGCCGAGCGGCCACAGCAGGTACAGCATCGGCGGATAGTTCGAGTCGCCACCGTTCGCGTAGTAGCCGCCGAGCCCGTGACGGGCCGCGTCCTCGGCCCACGTCACGAAGGCAAAGATGTCGCCGCCATGACCCGGGCCCCAGAGCCCCGCGATCCGCACCAGCACGGCCGCGACCAGCAGGATGCCCAGCTTCCTGACGGTGTCCGCGGACGGGGCTGAGGCCGGGCCTGGTTGGGCCGATACCGGGGAGATCGGGGTCGTGGTCGGGCTCGACCCGATCATGCCGGCGGCGGTGCCTCGGAATCTCGGTCGCTCTTGTCAACCGTGTCGCGGCGATACGGGACGTTGACCACGACCGTATGCGGCCGGCCGAGGAGCGCCGTGCGGAGGCGCTTGGCGGACTGGTTGTAGAGGATCCGCTCCCACCAGCTGCGGGCGACGTACTCCGGCACGACGACGAACGTGATCGGCGCCTCCTTGTCCGACGGCCACGCCCGGTCGAGGACGTCGAGGTAGGAGATGAGCGGCGCGACGAGCGCGCGGTACGGCGACTCGACGATCACCAGGGGCACCTCGGGCAGCTGCCGCTCCCAGCGCTCCTTGACTTCCGCAGCCTCCTCCGGGTTGTCCGAGATCAGGACCGCCTGGACGTTCGGGTCGATCGAGAGCCCGACGTTCACGGCGTTCACCACGGCCCGGTTGATGCCGGGTACGGGCACCACCACGCGCTCCTCGCGATGGGGCCCACGGATGACCGCGTCCGGCCGGACTGCGAGCTCGGCTTTCGAGGCGCGGTACTGGCGGTTGATGAACAGCATGATCCCCACGAGGATCGGGATCACGATCACCACCAGGAGCGAGGTCGGAGCCTTGGCGATCATCACGACCACGGCGACGAGCCCGGTGAGCGCGCAGCCGAAGGCGTTGATCCCGAGCCGCCACTGCCAGCCCGGCGGCCGCTCGCGCAGCCAGTGCCGGATCATGCCCGACTGGCCGACCGTGAAGGCGATGAACACGCCTACCGAGTACAGCGGGATGAGGGCGTGGGTCTGGCCGCCGAAGGCCAGCAGGATCGTCACGGCGACGACGCTCAGGATGACGACGCCCGAGGTGAACGCGAGGCGGTCGCCCTTGAAGCTGAACTGGCGGGGCATGTAGCCGTCCTCGGCGAGGATCGCAGCGAGCCGGGGAAAGGCGTTGTACGAGGTGTTTGCCGCGAGGAAGAGGATCAGCGCGGTGAACGTCTGGAAGAGGTAGAACGGCAACGAGCCCTCACCGTAGATGAGGCCCGCGACCTGGCTGATGACGGTCCTCGTCGGGACGCCTTCGGGCGTCGGCAGGACGCCGAACGAGCCGGCCACGAACGTGATCCCGAGGAACAGGATGGCGAGCAGGATCGCGACGGCCCCGAGCGTCGTGGCCGCGTTCTTCGGCTCGGGGGGCTTGAACGCGGGCACGCCGTTCGCGATCGCCTCAGTCCCGGTCAGGGCGACGGAGCCCGCAGCAAAGGCCCGGATGATCAGGAGCAGCCCCGCTCCCTGGAGCAGATCCGGCGTGCCGCTCGGGGGAAGGTGCGGTTGGGCGCCTTCGCCGTTCACCACGATTCGGAACAAGCCGATCGCGATCATGACCAGCGCCGAGCCGACGAAGAGGTACGTCGGAATCGCGAAGATGTTGCCCGACTCTCGCAGGCCGCGGAGGTTGCCGATCGTGATCAGCGAGATCGCGGCGACGCCGATCACGAGCTTCCAATCGTGGATCTCGGGCACGGCTGAGATGACCTGCTCCGCGGCCGACGCCGTCGAGACGGCGACCGTCATCACGTAGTCCACGAGGAGCGCGCCAGCGACGACGAGCGAGCCGAGGGCCGGGAGGTTGCGGCGCGCGACTGCGTAGTCGCCGCCGCCAGAAGGGTAGGCATGGACGATCTGGCGGTAGCTGATCGAGACCACGGCGAGCAGCGCGGCGATGGCCGCGGCGATCGGCAGGCTCAGGAATAGGGCGCCGGCGCCGGCCACGACCAGAACGCGCAGGATCTCCTCGGTCGCGTAGGCCGACGAGCTGATCGGGTCGGAGCTGAAGATCGCGAGGGCCTTGGCCTTGGAGAGCCGCTCGGTGATCTCCTCGTGGATCGACAGCGGGCGCCCGAACAGGATCCCCCGGAAGCGAGCGAGCAGCAGCCCGGCCTTGGTCCGGGGCACGGACGCCGCCTCCTTGGCGACGAGGTTCCCCTCGCCCGTGTACCGGAAGTAGGCAGAATGCGGCCGTTCGATCCTGACCCGCCGGTCGCCGAGCTTGCGACCCTTGAGCTGCTTGGGGCCTTCGTTCAAGACCGATCTGGCCGTCGTGCGTGCATCCGCAGAGGATCGCACGCGCCGAGGGCCATCGCTGAGCGCTAGCCGGCGGCCTCGCGGCAGGCCGCACAACTGCCCTCGATCGTCAGATGGTCGACGTCCACGGCGAAGCCCCGGTTGGCCCGCAGGCCGTCGACCAGGCTACGAACCTCGCGCGCGCCGAGCTCCCAGCTGCCGCCGCAGCTCGAGCACACGAGATGGCCGTGGTCGGCGGTCGGGTTCACATGGAACTCCTGCCGGCCGGCCAGGCCGTGGCTGTGGCTGACGAGGCCGATCTCTTCGAGGACGTCGAGCGTTCGATAAACGGTCGAAGGCGTCGTCGTCGGGTCGAGCGCCCGACAGCCCTCGATCAGGACCGCGCCGGTCACGTGGCCGTCGATGCCGGCGAGGACCTCGAGCAGGACTCGCCGCTGCGGCGTCCAGCGCAGTCCGCGGGTCCGCAGCCGCCGGCGCACGTCGGCCCAGCGATCGCCCGATCGGGTCGCGTCCATCATCCCCCACCGCCCCCGAACAGCCAGGCCTCGATGGAGGGCAGCTTCGTTTCGAGACCCAGCAGGAAGATCGCGCCGATCACGAGGCTGAACGTTCCGGCCACGACACCGATCACGACGTACAGCCGCTCGCGTAGCCGGCTCGCGATAAACCCGGTCGCGGTGATGACGACGACGATTGAGTTGGAGATCAGCAGGCCGACGATGAA
>JBBQFS010000016.1:0-27187 GCA_038322255.1 Candidatus Limnocylindrales bacterium
GTCGGCGTCGTGGGTGGCCATCAGCACGGTCACCCCGAGCTCGTTGATGCGCAGCAGCAACTGCAGGATCTCCCAGCTGATCAGTGGGTCGAGGTTGCCTGTCGGCTCGTCGGCAATGACGATCCGTGGATCGTGCACCAGCGCCCGCGCGATCGCGGTTCGCTGCTGCTCGCCGCCCGACAGCTGCTTCGGATACTGCTCGGCCTGGGCGGTGAGCCCGACGAGGGCCAGCACGCGGTTGACGGCGGGCTTGATCCGGCGGCGGGAGGTGCCCGTGACCTCGAGTGCGAAGGCGATGTTCTCGCGGACGGTCTTGGTGGGCAGCAGCTTGAAGTCCTGGAAGACGATGCCGATCTTGCGGCGGACGTGGGGCACCTTGCGGCGGGGCAGCCTCGACAGGTCGTCGCCGTCGAGGATGACCGTGCCGCGGGTCGCGAGCTCGTCGCGGATGAGCAGCTTCATGAGCGTCGACTTGCCGGCGCCCGACGCGCCCACGAGGAACACGAAGTCGCCCTCCGGGACGATGAGATCAACGTCCTTGAGCGCGTCGCGGCCGTTGGGGTAGGTCTTGGTGACGTCGTTCAGGACGAGCACCGGCTTGCGGGTGTCCGCCGGCGTTCGGCTATCGCGGCCTGAGGTCCGCATCGGCGGATCCGGCTCGGCGGCCGAGTCAAGGTGCGGGTCGCGAGTTCGAGAGAGGATCAAGTCATCGGCTCCACGATCGGGGCGATGGTTCGTCGCGCGGTTCTGGCGCGCCGCGACGGTCGGGACCGCCTTCGCAAGGAGGCTAGCACCGGGTTCCTCAACGTAACTATGGCCCGATCAGATGAGGCCCGGTGACGTTGGTACGTATCTGGTGTAGTCCGCGAACGGTCGGGACCAGCCCGCGAGGACCGGAAAGCCGTCGATCCTGAGGCCGGCGCGGATCGAAGTTGCGAGGGCATCGCCGGCGGCTCCGGGTAGCCACACGGCAGACGCACCTCGGGGCTGGACGGCCGCCAGGAGGTGCCCCAGCACCGGGTCGAGGAGCTCAGGCTCCGAGACCGCGATCGGGCCGATGCGCCCGATCTCACCGGCGTAGCCGTAGCCCACGAGCAGGCCGCGTGCATCCCGATATTCGAATGGTCGACGCGGCTCGTCCTGCACGAATCGATGGTCCTCGGGATGGGCGAAGCCGAGGAGCGAGCGATCGAGCGCGGCCACCTCGGCGCTGTCCCGCCACGTCTCCGGCTCGGCAACGCGCTGGCCCTGGATGTCTTTCCGCAGGGCGGGCCACGTGAATCCGGGCTCCGGCCTGCCGACCAGGTTGAAGAGCGGCATCCGAGGCACGATCCCGAACGTCGTGTACAGCCCGTTCGAGATCGGCTGCACGCTGTCGGTGCAGGTCGCGAGCGCCCAGCTGTCGCGCTCGTCGGGCAGGAGTTGCTCGAGGAGGGCGCGGCCAAGGCCGTGCGCCTGCTCGCCGGGCGCCACGAACAGCATCGACAGGAACCAGACGTTGCCCCGTTCGACCGCCGACCCGAAGGCCACCACCCGATCCTCGCCTCGGCGGGCGCGCCGGTCCGCGACCAGGAAGCGGGTGGGATCCGTGCCGAGGGTGTGGTCGTGCAGCCGCCGGACCCCTGGGTTGTCGGCCTGGAGCGGCGGGAAGCCCATCGGCTGCAGGTAGGCGTCGATGCCGTCGCGCCAGATCCGATGGCAGTCGGCCAGGTCCGACGAGGTCGCTGGCCTGATGGTGATGCCCGCGAGGCTATCCCGGCGGAACCCGAGCACGTTCGTCACGAGGCGGCGCCATCGCCATCGGTACCGTCACCGCCGGTCGCCAGCCGTTCGAGCTCGGCCTGCATGAACGCGTCGAGGTCGCCGTCGAGCACTGCGGTCGTGTTGGACGTCTCGACCTGCGTGCGGAGGTCCTTGACCATCTGGTAGGGGTGCAGGACGTAGCTTCGGATCTGGTTGCCCCAACCGGCCTCTACGTGCTCGCCGCGAAGCTTGCGGAGCTCCGTCTCCTTCTCCTCGAGCTGGCGCTCGAGAAGGCGGGCCTTGAGCACCTTGATCGCGGTTTCCTTGTTCTGCGTCTGGCTGCGCTCGTTCTGGCTCTGGGCGACGATGCCCGTCGGGAGGTGCGTCAACCGCACCGCCGAATCGGTCTTGTTGACGTGCTGGCCGCCGGCGCCCTGCGAACGGAACGTGTCCACCCGGATCTCGTCCCAGTCGAGCTCGATCGGGATGTCCTCGTCGGGCTCGGGCATGACCTCGACCAGCGCGAATGTTGTCTGGCGCCGGTTCTGGGCATCGAACGGGCTGATCCGGACGAGCCGGTGCACGCCGCGCTCCGCCCGCAGCCAGCCGTAGGCCCCCCGGCCCTGGACCCCGACCGAGACGCTCTTGAGCCCGGCCTGCTCGCCCTCCTGCTCGTCGATGAACTCGGTCTTCCAGCGATGGCGCTCGGCCCAGCGCAGGTACATCCGGAGGAGCATCGCGGCCCAGTCGGTGGCCTCCGTGCCACCGGCGCCGGCGCTGATCGAGAGGATGGCCGGCCGGCTGTCGTACTCACCGGAGAACAACAGCTCGGTGCGCTCGCGCGCGAAGTCCCCGTCGAGGTCGCCGACGGTCCGGTCGACCTCCGCCTCGAGCTCGGCGTCGCCCGATTCCTGGGCGAGCTCGAGGGTCGTGTCGAGGTCCTCTGCGCGCGCGAGCAAACCGGACCACTTCTCGATCTCGGCGCGGACGCCGTCGGCCTCGCGCAGCACGTCCTGGGCGCTCCGAGTGTCGTCCCAGAACCCAGGCTCCGAGGCGCGCGCCTCGAGCTCGGTCAGTCGCGCCTGCTTGCCCGGGAGGTCAAAGACGCCCCGAGGTCGATCGGATCCGCTCCACGAGGTCGCGGACGCGCATGGCGTCCACTAGTTCTTGGGGACCCGCAGGTCCTGGAGCAGGATCGGACGGAGCTCGATCAGCCGCAGGGCCGATTTGCTCCGGACGACGACGGGGTTCACGCAGGGGCAGTAGCTGTTGTGGGGACAGACGCCGCAGTTGCCGTCGCAGTCCAGCGCGGCGGCGTAGCTGCAGTTGCGACAATCACGTTCACAGGCGATCAGATCGACGAAGCTCGTTTCCTCAGCCTGCTTCACGAATCCCTCATTTCGGCGCGTGCCCGGATTCGATTCGCGGCGCGCGGCACAGCCTCAAGCACGAATCGCCGAGGTGGCGCTGGGCACCGCGTTTGGGGTTTCCGGGAGTATACGGGCTGGATTCCGTCGCGCCAAGAGGGGAAAACTCGCCGGCGTGCCCGAATCGGTCAGGGGTTGCTGATCGTCGACGAGTCGCCGAAGAGCCGGCCGCCACCAACGTAATAGGCGGCGAGGCCGGCCAGCTCGTGAAGCGTGGCCCTGCGGCGGCGCGAGCCGTCCAGATCGCTCGGGCTCGTGCGGGTTGGCGAGCCCCAGGCGACGATGCCAAGGTCGGTGGCCATCCGGATCACGCGGAGCATGTGGGTCTCATCGCTCACGAACACCGCGCTGGTGATGGCGTGCTCGCCAAAGAGCGCCGCGACCGCCTCGATCGACTCGAGAGTGGTGCGGCCCTGATCCTCGCCCAGGATCCTGTCGCTGGGAACGCCGTGGCTGATCGCCCAGGTGCGAGCGGTGGCCGCCTCGGTCGTGCGGTCGGCGGGCAGCTTGCCGCCGGTCACGACGAGGTACGGCGCGATGCCGGCTTTGTAGAGCTCGACAGCGTGCTGCAGCCGGGCCTCGAAGACCCCGCCCGGGGTGCCATTGAACTGGGCCGCCCCGAGGACGACGATCGCGCCGGCTGGCTGGCGTTCGTCGCGCTCGCCCTGCGCATTGATGCGGAAGGCCATGTAGGCGAGCAGCAGCACGAACCCGACCAATGCCCACAGGACCAGGACGAAAACGCTCCACAGCACTGACTTCCGGGTCGGGGCCTCGACTCGGGTCATGCCGCGGCTACTTGCCGTGGCACTTCTTGTACTTGAGCCCCGATCCGCACCAGCACGCGTCGTTGCGCCCAATCTTGGCGCCCGTGGGCGTGTACCCCGGCCGGGCCTGCTGCGCCGGCCCGCCGCCCCCTCCTCCGCCCATCGTGATCCCGGCCGTGCCCGCAGTCCCGCTCACGCCCGGTCCGGCGAGCGCCTGGACACCCTGCCGAGCGCCGGTGCGGGCCCCCGCAGCGCCCACAGCGCCGGCACCGCCCGCTCGCGCGCCGGCCGGCAGCGCGCCCGGAGCGCGCTGGCCCGGCCCGGGCATTGCGAAGACGCCCGACTCCGGCTGGGCCTGTGCCTGTTGCTGGATCGAGACGCGGAAGATCGTGGTTGCCACTTGGTGGCGGATGAAGCCCGAGAGCTCCTCATAGAGGCGAAATGCCTCCTTCCGGAACTCGTTGAGGGGGTCCTGCTGCGCGTAGCCCCGGAGGCCGATGCCCCGGCGCATGTCGTCGATCTCGGTCAGGTGGTCGACCCACAGGGAGTCGATCGTCCGCAGCAGGACGAACCGCTCGACGGTCGCCCAGGCCTCGGGCCCGACCTCGGCTTCCTTGGCATCCAGCAACTCATCGGCGACCTCGCGGACGTGCTCGGTGATCGAGTCAACCGAGCCGAGATCCATCAGCTCGTGAGGATCCATGTGCTCACGCCCGAGGCCCATCCGCCCGAGATCGATGACGAGGTCGGCGAGGGCCTCCTCGGTGATCCCGTCGTGCGTACCCCCGAGATGACGGCCGACGGCCTCCTCGATCTCCTCGTCCAGGAAGATCCGGACCGTCTCTGTCAGGTCCTCGTTGCGCAGGACCTTGTCGCGCTCGGCGTAGATCGTCTCGCGCTGGCGGTTGATCACGTCGTCGAACTCGACGACGCGCTTCCGGATGTCGAAGTTGAAGCCCTCGACGCGACTCTGGGCGCTCTCGATGGTCTTGCCGACGATGCCCGATTCGATGTAGTTCTCCTCGTCGAGGCCGAGGCGCTCCATCATCCCCGCGACGCGATCCGAGGCGAAGCGCTTCATCAGGTCGTCGTCGAGCGAGAGGTAGAAGCGCGACGAGCCCGGGTCGCCCTGGCGGCCGGCCCGGCCGCGGAGCTGGTTGTCGATGCGGCGGCTCTCGTGCCGCTCCGTGCCCACGATGTGCAGCCCGCCCGCCTGCACGACCCGCTCGTGGTCCTCGTCGGTGACCGTCTTCGCCTCGGCCATTGCCGCGGCATACGTATCCGTGTCGACCTCGGCCGGGTTGAGGCCCTTGCGGTGCAACAGCTCGGAGGCGAGACCCGCCGGGTTGCCGCCGAGCAGGATGTCCGTCCCGCGGCCGGCCATGTTCGTCGCGATCGTGACGGCGCCGGTCCGGCCGGCCTGCGAGACGATCAGCGACTCCTTCTCGTGGAACTTGGCGTTCAGGACCTCGTGCTTGATCCCGCGGCGCTTGAGGAGCTCACCGAGTCGCTCCGACTTCTCGACCGAGACGGTGCCCACGAGGATCGGCCGGCCGGCCTCCTGCATCTCCTCGATCTCATCGACGACGGCGTTGAACTTGGCCTTCTCATTGAGGTACACGAGATCCGTGTCGTCGGTCCGGACCATCGGCCGGTGGGTCGGGACGCCGACGACCTCGAGCTGGTAGATCTTGTGGAACTCCTCGGCCTCGGTCATGGCCGTGCCGGTCATGCCCGCAAGCTTGTCGTAGAGCCGGAAGTAGTTCTGGAACGTGATCGTGGCCATCGTCACGCTCTCGCGCTGGACCCGCAGGCCCTCCTTGGCCTCGATCGCCTGGTGGAGACCCTCGCTCCAGCGCCGGCCCGGCATCTGGCGGCCGGTGAACTCGTCGACGATGATGATCTCGCCGTCCTTGGTGATGTAGTCGCGGTCGAGCTTGTAGAGCGCGTGGGCCCGTAGCGCCTGCTCGAAGTGGCGGGCGTACCGCGGGTCGGCGTCATAGAGGTTCTCGACCCCGAGCAGCTTCTCGATCTTGTCGACGCCCTCTTCGGTCGGTGAGACGGCCTTGTCCTTGAGGTCGATGAAGTAGTCGCCGTCGTCGGGGTCGCCTTCCTCCCAGTCTCCGCGGCGCTCCGTCAGGCGGGGCACGAGCTTCGCGAGGGTGTAATAGAGGTCGCCCGACTCCTCGGCCTGGCCGCTGATGATCAGCGGCGTCCGGGCCTCGTCGATCAGGATGTTGTCGACCTCGTCGACGATCCCGAAGTACCGCTCGCGCTGGACTCGCTCGTCGAGGTCCGTGACCATGTTGTCGCGCAGGTAGTCGAACCCGAACTCGTTGTTCGTGCCATAGGTCACGTCGGCCGCATACGCCTCCCGCCGGGAGACGGGTCGCAGGTTGATCAGGCGTTCGTCGTTGGTCGGGTAGCCCGGCTCGAAGACGTACGACGCGGCGCCGCCATCCGACTGGTGCCCGAGGATCATCCCGACGCTCAGGCCCAGGAAGTGGAAGATCGGGCCCATCCACTGTGGGTCGCGCCGGGCGAGGTAGTCGTTGACGGTGACGACGTGGACGCCCTTGCCGGCGATCGCGTTCAGGATCGCGGCCAGCGGTGCCACGAGAGTCTTGCCCTCGCCCGTCCGCATCTCGGCGATCTTGCCCTGGTGGAGCACGATGCCGCCGATCAGCTGCTCGTCGAAGTGGCGCATCCCGAGCGTTCGGCGCATGGCCTCGCGGGCCATCGCGAACACCTCGGGCAGGATGTCGTCGAGGGCGTCCTGGATGACCTGATTTTCGCGCTTCCCGCGGGCCTTCGCGAGCTCGCGGCGGCGCTCGAGATCGGGATGGTGGAGCTCGTCGTCCGACGGCTCCTCCGACGTCACCGTCTCGTTGAACTCCGCGCGGACGCCCGCGAATCGCTCACGGATCGCGTCGTCGGAAAGGGCCTCGATCTCGGACTCGAGATCGTTGGTCTCGTCGACGAACGGTTGGATCCGCTTCAGCTCACGGTCGTTCGAATCGACGAACCGGGAAAGGAAACCAAGCATCGACGCTGAAGTATACGGGCGACCCTCGGTCCGCCCTCCTGGATGGCCGCCGCTGCTCCTTGATGCGCGGCGATTCCGCGCGGCGTGATCGACCGGCGGGACCGAGCCGCCGCCCCGTCAGACGGGAGTTGCGAAGCTCCAGAGGCCGATGCCGTAGCCGAGGACGAGGAGCACGAACGTCGCGACCGCGAGACTGACCCAGAACATCACGGCGATGAAGCGCGAGGTCGGGCGCATCTCGGGGTTCTTGAGGGCCGGCAGCCGGCCGCTCTTGAGAGCCAGGCCCCAGCGCGGCGAGCCGAGCTGCTCCCGATAGTCGGGCGGTGGGCCCGGCTCGGGCTTCAGGACGCCGCGATCATCCGGGCGGTGGAGCTGGAGGCTCATCGCTCTTCACCTTCGGCGGCGCCGAGGGAGGCGAGCATCGAACGATCGGCAGGTCCGCCCTCGATCGGGCCATCCTCGCCCTCGCCCGGCTGGACCCGGATGTCGAGCTTCCGCGCGATCCCGTCCTCCCACAGGAGCATCTCCTGGGTGAACTCGACCTCGCTGGAGAAGAGGGCGCCGACTGATTCGCCGCGATGGATGCGCTTGATCGCCTCGCCGATGAGCGGTGCGATCGAGAGCGTCGTGATCTTGGCAATTCGCTTCCCGGCGGGGAGCGGCACCGTGTCGGTCAGGACGAGCTCGCGCAGGGCCGAGTCCATGATCCGATCGATCGCAGCGCCCGAGAGGATGCCGTGGGTCGCGCAGGCGTAGATCTCGGTGACGCCCTCGCGTCGAAGCGCGTTGACGGTCTCGATGAGCGTGCCGGCCGTGTCGACCTCGTCGTCGACGATGATCGCCCGCTTCCCGCGGACCTCGCCGATGACGTTCAGCAGCTCGGCCCGGTCGAGGTTGCCGACGCGGCGCTTCTCGATGATCGCCAGCGGCGCGTCGAGCAGCTCGGCGAACGTCCGGGCGCGCTTGGCAAAGCCGAGGTCGGTCACGACCACGAGATCCTCGAGGCCCTTGTGCTTGAAGTAGTTCGACAGAATGTGGACCGCGGTCAGCTCGTCGACCGGGATGTTGAAGAAGCCCTGGATCTGGCCCTGGTGAAGGTCCATCGTCAGGACCCGGTCGGCGCCGGCAACGCTGATCATGTCGGCCACGAGCCTGGCCGTGATCGGCACCCGCGGCTGGTCCTTCTTGTCCGAGCGGCCGTACGCGTAGTACGGGATCACCGCGGTGATCCGGCCGGCCGACGCGCGCTTGAAGGCGTCGATCATGATCAGGAGCTCCATGATCGACTGGTTCACCGGGCTGCTCGTGGGCTGCACGATGAAGACGTCCTTCTCCCGGACGTTGTCCAGGATCTGGACGAAGATGTTCTCGTTGGCGAACTGGAACACGTTGACGGGCCCGGGCTCGATGCCCAGGTAGCGGCAGATCTTCCGGGCGAGGTCCGGGTTCGAGTTGCCGTGGTAGATCTGGAACTGGTCCGCGTACACGGGCGAGTCCTCCAGCCGACCGAACCCGGCGCTCATGGCCTCGTGATCAAGCGCCGGTCCCCGGACCGCCGCGGGGGGCGTCGACGGGTGGACCGCCGGCTCCCGGACCCGCATCCGGGGCGTCATTGTCGTCGCTGTCACGCCCTTCTGCCAACCCCGGCCTGAAGGCCGCGATCCCGACGACCCGATCACCCTCGTTGAGGCGCATCACGATCACGCCCCGAGCGTTCGGGGAGTAGTGGTTCACGGTGTCGAGCTCCGTTCGCACCACCTGGCCCTGGGCGGAGATCAGGACGAGCTCCTCGTCCAGCTCGGTCACCTGCTGGACTGCAGCCACCAGGCCGGTCTTGCGGCCCTCGAGCGAGATCAGCTTCACGCCCTGGCCGCCGCGGTGCTTGCGACGGAAGAGGTCGATCGAGACGCGCTTGCCGTAGCCGGTCTCGGACAGCACGAGCAGGTCGGCGCCGGGCTGGACGACGCTCATCGCGACGACCTCGTCACCCTCCTTCTTCAGGAGGCGAATGCCGATGACGCCGGCCGAATCGCGGCCCATGGCGCGGACCTCATCCTCGGAGAACTTGGCGAGCATGCCCTGTGCGGTGGCGATGATCACGTCGTCCTCGCCGGTCGAGACGTCGACCCACGCCAGCTCGTCCTTCGGGTCGAGGATGATCGCTCGAATCCCGGTCGAGCGGACGCGTTCGAACTGCTCGAGCGGCGTCTTCTTGATCTTGCCGCGCCGGGTGGCGAGCACGAGGTACGACCCGGCTGCGAACTCGGGTAACGTGATCGTGGCGACCGGCACCTCGCCTGATTCCACCTGGACGCCGGGCATGTTGATGATCGGGATGCCCTTGGCCTGGCGGCTGGCGTCGGGGATCGCGTGGACCTTCGCGCTGAACACCCGGCCGCGGTTGGTGAAGAAGAGCGCCCAGTCGTGGGTGTTCGCGACGAGGAGATGCTCGACCGCGTCCTCCTCGCGGGTGACGTGGCCGATGATGCCCTTGCCGCCACGGTGCTGGCGGCGGTACGTGGCGACGGGCTGGCGCTTGATGTAGCCCCGGCCCGAAATCGTGACGACCACGTCCTCGTCCGCGATCAGGTCCTCGTCGGTCATCTCGCGGCTCGAGTCGTCGGCGACGCGCGTCCGCCGCTCGCCGGCGTACTTGCGCTTCACCTCCGTGAGCTCGTCCTTGATGATCGAGAGCACGCGCTGCGGGTTGGCGAGGATGTCCTCGAGCTCGGCGATGAGCTGGATGACCTCGAGGTATTCGTCCTCGATCTTCTTGCGCTCAAGGGCGGCGAGCCGGGCGAGTCGCATGTCGAGGATCGCCTGGGCCTGGCGCTCGGACAGGTCGAAGCCCGACATCAGGTTCCGGCGGGCGACGTCCGTGTCGGCCGAGGCGCGGATCGTCTTGATCACGGCGTCGAGGTTGTCAAGCGCCTTCTTGAGGCCTTCGAGGATGTGGGCCCGGTCGCGGGCCTTGCCGAGGTCGAACTCCGTGCGGCGCCGGACGATCTCGCGGCGGTGCTCGACGTGATGCTGGAGGACCGACTTGAGCGGCAGCGTCTGGGGCTGCCCGTCGACCAGGGCCAGCATGTTCATGTTGAACGCGGCCTGGAGGGCGGTGTGCTTGAACAGGTTGTTCAGGACCTTGTGCGGGTTCGCATCGCGCTTGATCTCGATGTACATGCGCATGCCGTCGCGGTCCGACTCATCGCGCAGGTCGGCGATGCCGTCGATCTTCTTGTCCTTGACGAGATCGGCGATCTTCTCGAGAAGGGCCGACTTGTTCACCTGGTATGGCAGCTCGGTGACGATGATCGCAATCCGGTCGCCCTTCACCTCCTCGAAGGCGACCTGGGCGCGCATCACGACCCGGCCACGGCCGTGGGCGTACATATGCCGGATCGCGTCGACCGTCTCCCACTCCCCCGAGATCGTGTTGCGCAAGCGTTCGAAGCGGAAGATCGTGGCGCCGGTCGGGAAATCGGGTCCGGTCACGTACTGGCAGAGGCCGTCGGAGGTGACGTCGGGGTCGTCGATCAGGGCGATCGTCGCGTCGACGATCTCGCCGAGGTGGTGCGGCGGGATGTTCGTGGCCATCCCGACCGCGATCCCGGAGCTGCCGTTGACGAGAAGGTTCGGCACCTTCGACGGCATGACCGTCGGCTGGCGCTGGGTGCCGTCGTAATTTTCCTCGTAGTCGACCGTCTCCTTGTCGATGTCGGCGAGCATCTCGCCGGAGATCGCGGTGAGGCGCGCCTCCGTGTAGCGCATCGCCGCCGGCGCATCGCCGTCGACCGACCCGAAGTTGCCCTGGCCATCGACGAGCGGGTAACGCATCGAGAAGTCCTGGGCCAGCCGCACGAGGGCGTCGTACAGAGCGACGTCGCCATGTGGGTGGTACTTGCCCATCACCTCTCCGACGATCGCGGCGCACTTGCGATAGGAGCTGGTCGACGAGAGGCCCATCTCGCCCATCGTGTAGAGGATCCGGCGGTGGACGGGCTTGAGGCCGTCACGAACGTCGGGCAGGGCGCGCGAGACGATGACGCTCATCGCGTAATCGAGGTACGAGACCTTCATCTCGTCCTCGACCCGGACGTTCCGGATGTTGCCCGGGTTGTCGACGATCACGGCGCGGGACTCCTCAGCGGGTCAGTCATGTCAGATCAGCGGCGGCTGGGGCATCCGGCGGCCGAGCCCGACGCCGTTGAAGCGCTCGGCGAGGTCCGCGGCATCCGACGTCGAGGGCGCACCGGCTTTCCGTCGAACGCCTGCGAGCTGCCGCCGGATGCGGCCGGCGGTCTCCGGGCTGAGCTTCGAGAGGCTGTCCCGAACGACCCGCGCCCGGTGGCCATCACGATTGTTTGCGGCGATTCGCGCTTCGTGCTCCAGCGCGACGGAGGTCGCGGGCAGGTCGACGAGGGTCATCGATCGATAGGCCCACGACAGGGCTTTCTGGACATCCGGCTCTCGATCCCCGATCAGGGTCGCGAGCAGCGGCAACGCCCGGGCCGCGACTTCCGGCTCTCGGCCGGCGGTTCGATCGACGAACGGCATGGTCGCGATCGTCGAGCCCACCAGCCGCCGCTCCCATCGCGACGGCGAGACCGTCAGCTGCTCGAGCTCGGCCCAGCGGTACGGCTCGGCCAGAATGCCCTGGCCGAACGGGTGGGCCAGGGTGTCGACCGTGATCCAGTCATCCGCCTCGGCTGCGGCGCGGCGCAGGAGCTGCCACGTACGCTCCGGCTGCTTCCCGATGATCCGCTGGAGCGTCGTGATCGCGAACCAGCGCGCCTCGCGCTCGGGCTCGCGGAGCAGTCGATCGGCGACGAGCAGCAACTCCGAGGTCGAGGCGCGCTTCGAGGCGCGCTCGAAGCTGCGTCGAACGGCAACCTGGAGCGGGGTGCGGACCCCGTGGGTGGGTCCGATCCCGGGCGCCACGGACGACTGGCCAGCCCGGTACTCCGCGTCGGCGAGCTCGCGGAAGGCGGCACTGAGATCGGTCGCGAAGGCTGCCGGATCCGAGAGGTTGGCGGCGAGGGACGCTCCGAGCTCGGTTGCGAGCGCCTCACGTGTCGCGATCGTGGTCGCGACGTGGTTGGCCGTCGGTCGCGCCGGCCAGCCGCTCGGCCGCCGCGTGTCGAGCGTCGTCGTGCTCATCGGACGGCCACCGTGCCGGGCGTACTAGTAACGGCAGAGCCATCGCGCGCCGTCCGGCGCAGGCCATAGCGGGCCTTGAGCCGCTCGAGCTCCTCACTCGGCACGGCGACGAAGGTGCCCTCGGAAGTCGCGAGCACCTTCTCTGTCGCGGCGTCGATGACCCGGCCGGCGGTTCGGCTCGCGCGTCGGTGCTCTTCGACGACCCAGCCCTCCGCCCGGATCGCGAGTCCGGTCGGGATCGGTCGCCGGAAGGCGACGTTCAGCCGGGCGGTCACGCCCCACGTCCCGCGGCCGATCACGGCCCAGGCCATGACCTCGTCGAGGATCGTGCAGACGATCCCGCCGTGGGCGACGGCATCCCAGCCCTGGAAGCCGGGATCGAGCGTGGTCTCGATCCAGGACCCTTCGGGGCTCGTATGGAGCTCCAGGCGCAGGCCGTGCTCGTTGAGCTCACCGCAGGCGAAGCAGTGGTGTGGCTCGAAGTTGAAGTCGCCAATCGGGTCGCGGCGACCCGACGCCGCGGTGTTTCGGGCCGGCTTTGGCCCGATCTGCGGCCGAAGGGGCGCCGTCGTCTGCCCGCGCGCCTTCGTCTCGACTGTCTCAGATGTCAAGGTTGCGGACCTTGCGCGCCTCGGCCTTGATGAAGTCGCGGCGCGGCTCGACCTTCTCGCCCATCAGCTTCGTGAAGATCGAGTCGGCTTCGCCGGCGTCATCGATCTCGGCGCGCAGGAGGACGCGCGTCTCCGGGTTCATCGTCGTGTCCCAGAGCTGGTCCGCGTTCATCTCGCCGAGGCCCTTGAAGCGCTGGACCGAGATGTTCTTGACGTTGAAGTCCTTGACGATTCGGTCTCGCTCCTTCTCCGACTGGGCGTACTTGGTGACCTTGCCCGTCGAGACGCGATAGAGGGGCGGCTGGGCGATGTACAGGTAGCCCGCCTGGATGACCTGCGGCATGTGCCGGTAGAACAAGGTGAGCAGGAGGGTCCGGATGTGGGCGCCGTCGACGTCGGCGTCGGTCATGATGATGATCCGGTGATATCGGAGCTTGGCGAGATCGAAGCTGTCGTCGATCCCTTCGATGCCGGCGCCGAGGGCGATGATCAGGGGCCGGACATTCTCGCTCGCGACGATCTTGTCGAGGCGTGCCTTCTCGACGTTCAGGACCTTGCCTCGCAGTGGCAGGACGGCCTGGAACCGTCGATCACGACCCTGCTTGGCCGAACCCCCCGCCGAGTCACCCTCGACGATGAAGAGCTCGCTCCGGGCGGGATCGCGCTCCTGGCAGTCCGCGAGCTTGCCCGGCAGGGACAGCCCATCGAGCACGCCCTTACGGATGACGAGGTCGCGAGCCTTGCGCGCCGCCTCTCGCGCCCGCGCCGACGTGAGACATTTCTCGATGATCCGTCGGCCGTCGCCCGGGTTCTCCTCGAGATACTGGATCAGGCTGTCCGACACCGCGGCCTGGACCTGACCCTTCACCTCGGCATTGCCGAGCTTCGCCTTGGTCTGGCCCTCGAACTGGGGATCGGTCAGCTTGACGCTGATGACGGCGGTGAGCCCCTCGCGGACGTCGTCGCCGGAGAGGTTCCCGTCGTTCTGCTTGAGGACGCCAGCCTTGTGGGCCCAGTCGTTCAGGGAGCTGGTCAGGGCAGCGCGGAAGCCCGTGACATGGGTTCCGCCGTCGACGGTATTGATGTTGTTCGCGAACGCGAGGACGTTTTCGGTGTACGTGTCGTTGTATTGGAGCGCCGCTTCCACCAACGTCCCGCCCTGGCTGCGCTCGACGTAGATTGGCCGGCTATGGAGCGGTTCCTTGTTGCGGTTCAGGTGCCGCACGAACGATTGCAGGCCGCCCTCGAAGTAGAACGACCGCTCTCGGGCGATACGTTCGTCGATGAAGGTGATCCAGACCTTCTTCGTCAGGTACGCGGACTCTCGGAGTCGCTGTGAGATGGTCTCGAACGAATACTCGGTCGTCTCGAACATGCTGGAATCGGCCCGAAACTGCGTTTTCGTGCCGCGTCGGTCGCCCTGCGGCCCCACTTTCTTGACCGGGCCGGTCGGCTTCCCGAGTTGGTACTCCTGGGCCCAGACGCTGCCATCGCGCGCCGACTCGACGCGCAACCACTCGGAGAGGGCGTTGACCACGCTGACGCCGACGCCGTGGAGGCCGCCGGAGACCTTGTAGCCGCCGCCACCGAACTTGCCACCGGCGTGCAGGACGGTGTGGACGACCTCGAGGGCGTCCTTGCCAGTGGCATGCTTGCCGACCGGGACACCGCGACCGTCATCGACGACCTCGACCATGCCATCGGGCTTGATCGTCACCTTGATCGTGCTGGCATGGCCCGCCATGGCCTCGTCGATCGAGTTGTCGACGAGCTCCCAGACGAGATGATGCAACCCGCGGGCATCGGTCGAGCCGATGTACATACCCGGGCGCCGGCGGACGGCCTCGAGGCCTTCGAGCACCTGGATGCTGTCCGCGGTGTAGTCCGAGCCTGCCTTGGCCCGCTTCCGACCCGCGCCATTGCCGTTTGTGGCGGCCTTGCCGACCGGGCCGTCAACCGTCGCACGAACCTGCGGCTTCGTTCGAGGCTCCGTCATGGGGTGCCTCCGAGGAGCCGTTGATAGATGCGAGCAAGCTCGTCGTCACCGTAATACTCGATCACGATGCGGCCGCCGCGGCGGGTCTGCGTCAGCCGAACCTTGGTCCCAAGCGAGCGTCGCAGGTCCTCTTCGACCCGCTCGATGTCGGGGTCCGCGGCTGCAGGCGGTGCCGCGGCGATCTCGTCCGTTTCCGGTTCGGTTGGCTCGCGGGACTCACGCGACTCGCGGAGGCGCCGGACCAGCTCTTCGGTCTGCCGTACGGAGAGGCCTTCCACGACGACGGTCCCGAGCACGCGCGCCTGGCTGTCGGGCGGGAGGCCGCCCAGCGCTCGTCCGTGGCCCTCGCTGACGCTGCCCGCGACGATTGCATCCTGAACAACGGGATCCAGCTCCAGCAGCCGGAGCGTGTTCGCGACGGTCGATCGAGCACGACCCACGCGCGTCGCGAGCTCCTCCTGGCTGAACGAGAACTCCTCGACGAGCTGTTGGTAGGCACGTGCCGCCTCGATTGGATCGAGGTCCTCGCGCTGGAGGTTCTCGACAAGCGCCAGCTCGAGTTGTTGCCGGTCGGCCAGCTGTCGCACGATCGCGGGGATCCGTTCGAGTCCGGCGACTCTGGCCGCTCGGACGCGCCGCTCGCCCGCGACGAGCTGGTAGCCGTCGATCGTCTCGGTTACCAGGATCGGCTGGATCACCCCGTGCTGCCGGATGCTCTCCGCGAGGCTGGCCAGGGCTTCGTCGTCCATGCGGAGTCGGGGCTGTCGCGGGTTCTGCCGGATCCTGGCCAGCGGGATCTCGATGGAGCCGGTTGCCGACGCGGACCGCTGCGGGATCAAGGCACCGAGGCCCCGTCCCAGGCCGTGTGGCCGATCACTGCGCACCGTCATGCCAGGACTGCCTCGGGCACGGGCTTGGCCCCCGTTGCCGGCGCGGACCGTTCGTCCCGAGCGCGCATCTCATCAGCGAGGTCGCGGTAGGCCTCGGCACCCCGGGACTCCGGCGCGTACAGATGAATCGGAATGCCGTGACTCGGCGCCTCCGACAGGCGAACGTTCCTCGGGATCACGGTGTCGTAGACGCGATCGCCCAGGTGCTTCCGGACCTCATCGCCGACCTCCGAGCTGAGCCGTGTGCGACTGTCGAACATCGTGAGGACTGCGCCCTTGACCTCGAGACGTGGGTTGAGGTGGTCCGTCACCAGCCGGATCGTGGCCAGGAGCTGCCCGAGGCCCTCCAGCGCGAAGTACTCGCACTGGATGGGGATGAGCGTCGAGTCCGCGGCCGTGAGCGCGTTGATGGTCAAGAGCCCCAGGGACGGCGGGCAGTCGATGAAGATGTAGTCGAATTCCTTGCGGATCGGCCCCAGGAGGACCGACAGCCGCCGTTCGCGTTGCTCGAGCGGCGTGAGCTCGACCTCAGCGCCCGCGAGCGCGATAGAGCTGGGGATCAACGTCACGCCGTCGACTCCGGTCTCGATCTCGAGCTCCTCGAGCTGAACATCGTCGATGACGGCGTCATACACGGAGCGATCTCGGCTTCGATCGATCCCGAATCCGCTCGTGGCATTGCCCTGTGGGTCCAGATCGATCACGAGGACGCGATCGCCGGCGAGGGCCAGGTAGCTGGCCAGATTGACAACTGTCGTGGTCTTTCCGACGCCGCCCTTCTGGTTGGCACAGGCGATCGTTTCGCCCAAAATCAGGTGGTCATCCGACGTTCATTCACTGGGTTGATTCTACCATCCGGAGCCTCCTTTCCCCGGCGCCCAGCGCGTGGTCGCCGAGTTCGGGGTGTGGCGCGCGACGCTTCCCTGCGGCTCATCTGGGACTGCCGGCGGAGTCATGTTTCACGTGAAACATGAGGTCCGGGCGCGCCACGGCCAGCCGCACGTCGCGTGCAGGAGTCGCTCAAAATTCGGCCCATATGTGGCGAGCGGGATGGAACGAAAGAGCGGTTCAGTAAGTACTCTTTACCCACCCATTCCATTCCCCTCCGGCCAGACGCGTGGGATACTTCACTCACGACGCGGCTCTGCCGACCGCTCGTCGCCGCGAGGGCTTTCAGGATCGCGCACGACGCCTTCGCCCGCCAAGGACCGATCGCCGTCAGATGAGCCTCCTCTTCGCCGCGATCGGAGCGGTCGTCTTCGCGCTCGTCGAAGTCACGGTCGCGCCATACCTGAACGTCGGAGACGCAAGGCCACACCCCCTGTTGGTCGGCGGGGTGATCTGGACCATCGCAGCCGGGATCGATCGGGGGATCACGTGGGCTTTCGTCGGGGGACTCGTCCTTGACTCGCTGCTCGGGCGCCCGATGGGGGCGTCGGCCTTTGCTCTCCTCATCGCGGTCGGCGGTGCCGCTCTCATCGGCCAGCCGTTCCCGCGCCTGCGGCTCATCGCGCCGATCGTCGCCGTGCCGATCCTGAGCGTGGCGTATTCCGTGCTGATCGCCGTCGTGAGCTCCGCATCCCAGCCTGGCGTGACCCTCACCGATCCCGTTCGGCTTTTTGTACCGGGAGCGCTCTACGACGCGATCCTCGGGATGTTCCTCGGCCCGCTGATCCTGACGATCCACGATCGACGGGCCGCAACCGAACGAGTCGACTGGTGAGCCAGTATCTCGACGGACGACCGATGCCCTCGCCGTCGAGGCTCCGATTCCTGGCGTTCGGGCTCGCGGTCGTCCTCGCGACGGGAGCGCTGTCAGCGCGTCTCTTTGCGATTCAGCTCAGCGGGTCCACGCCCTACACCGCGCTCGCTGCCGGGGCCCGGACGGTCGTCGAGGCCCTGCCATCGACCCGTGGCCTCATCTTCGATCGGAATGGCGCGCCGCTCGTCGCCAATACCGCGTCGTACAGCGTCAAGGTCCGGCCCTCGGACCTGCCGGAGTCACGTCGTGCAGAGGTCGTCGGCAAGCTCGCCGCGCTCGTGGGGGCGGATCCGGCCGATATCAACGTCGCAATCGATACCAACCCGGGATCGCGGTACGACTCGGTCCGGGTGGCCCAGGACGTGGCTCCCGAGGTCGCGGGCTTTATCGCCGAGTCCGGTCAGGACCTGCCCGGCGTCGAGGTCGCCGTCGAGACGCGCCGGAACTATGAGCTCGGGCCGCTGTTCTCCCAGGTGCTCGGCTACACGGGCCCGGTGAGCGGGGCCGAGCTACCGGACCTCAAGGCTGGCGGCTACCTGCCCGATGATCTCCTCGGCCGCGCAGGCGTGGAAGCCACGTACGAATCCGTGCTCAGGGGCCAATACGGGCTGCAGACCGTCGAGCGGGATGCGGCAGGACGTCAGGTCCAGGTCCTTCGAACGGACCAGTCGCCGGTGGCAGGAAGCTCGCTCAAGCTCACGCTCGATGTCCGTGAGCAGCAGCTCGCCGAGAAGGCGATCAAGTGGGGGATCAACGCGGCCGGCTTGAAGCGCGGCGTCGTCATCGTCATGAATCCCCAGAACGGTGAGATTCTCGCCCTCGTGAGTTTGCCGACCTACGACGACAACGTCTTCAGCGAAGGCATCAGCCGGAAGGAATATACGGCGCTTCTGAACAATCCCGAAAAGCCACTGGTCAACCACGCGATCAGTGATCAGTACCCGCCGGGATCGACCTACAAGCTAGTCGCCGGGACGGGCGTGCTCGCCGACGGCAAGATCACCGCTTCCAGCCGGATCCGGACCGCGGGCTATCTGCAGCTGGGTGGCTTCAAGTTCAGGGACTGGAATGGACGCGGCTTCGGGCTCTGCAACATCTACTGCGGGTTCGGCCACTCGAGCGACACGTTCTTCTATCAGGCTGCGGCGATGCTCGGGATCGACCGTCACGGCTACTGGGGCAAGCAATACGGCTTCGGCGCGGCGACCGGCATCGACCTGCCGGCCGAGGCCTCGGGCGTCGTGCCCACCAATCAGTGGAAGCTCAACACCCTCGGATTGCCGATCTACCCCGGTGAGGTCTATCTCGCCGGCATCGGCCAGGGCTACGTTGCCGTGACCCCGATGCAGCTCCTGAATGCGTACGCCGCCCTCGCCAACGGCGGGACCCTCTACAAGCCGCACGTCGTGGGCGAGGTCATCGGCGCGGACGGGATCGCGACCAAGGTGGAGCCGGAGGTCATCGGCGAGGTCGCCGCCTCGGACAGCGTCCTTCGCATCATGCGTCGAGCCGGCAGGAACATGGTCGTGCTCCGCCACACCTGGAATCTGGTCGACCTGCCGATCGTGATCGCAGGCAAGACCGGGACCGCGCAGTTCGGCACGCCTGACCATCGCGGCGTCCTGCCCTTCCACTCCTGGTTCGCGGGCTTCGTGCCGAAGGATCCCTACAAGCACGCATCAGACCCGAACGGCTGGAAGGCGGTCGAGCGCACGGACTCCGAGCTGGCCGTGCTCGTCCTCGCCTACGACTCGGGCACCCTGGGCAATGCCGCGACCGAGATCGCGAAGTACTACTTCCAGCTCCACTTTGACATCAAGAAAGATTACCGGAACTTCAACCTCCTCAAGCGCGGCAACTTTTATGGCCGACGGTAGCGCGGCGTCATGAGCATCCTCACGGCCCGCAGCGCCCGGCCTGACCGCTGGACGGCATCTCGAGTGAGCGTGGTGTGGCGCGCCTTCGACCTGCAGCTCACCACCTATGCGGCGCTCCTGCTCTGCTTCGGGCTCGCGATGGCGTACAGCAACACCGCGACGGCCGGCCTGGGGATCTTCGACGGCCGGTCGGTGTTCCTGCGGGCGCTCATGTGGACGGCGATCGCGCTGGCCGTCTTCCTCGTGGCGACGAGCTTCGACTATCACTGGCTCAAGACGTTCGCGTGGCCGCTGTATCTGGTCCAGCTCGGCCTGCTCGCCGTGACGCTGGCCATCGGCGGCGGTGTCGGGGGGACGTCTCGATGGGTGTCAATCTTAGGGCTGCAGTTCCAGTTCAGCGAGCTGGCCAAGGTCCTGATGATCGTGGTGCTCGCCAACTATCTCGGCAGCCGGGTGGGTAGGCTCGGCTCGCTCTGGTCGATGGTGGGGGCCGGAATCCTGGCCGGCCCGCCGTTCCTGCTCGTGATGATGCAGCCGGACCTCGGCACGGCCCTCGTGTTCGGCTCGATCCTGGTCGCGACACTGTTCATGTCGGGCGCGAGCCTGCGCTGGCTTGGCATCCTCGCCACGTCAGCAGTCGCCGCATTCCCGTTTGTCTGGACGTACGTCCTGGCGGACTACCAGAAGGCCCGACTGACCGCGTTCCTCAATCCTCTCGCCGACATCCAGGGCACCGGATACCAGCTCTACCAGGCGCAGATCGCGGTCGGTTCAGGCGGGTGGTTTGGTAAGGGCCTCACCAACGGCACCCAGAACGCCCTCGGGCTGCTGCCCGTCCAGGAGACCGACTTCGTGTTTGCGATCCTCGCCGAGGAGCTTGGCTTCATCGGCGCGATCGTCGTGTTCGTCCTGTTCGTGGCGCTCCTGTGGCGAGTCCTGGTCGCGGGCTGGCGCTCTAAAGATCCGTTCGGCACGATCTTTGCCTGCGGCGTCGCGGCGATGTTGCTGTTCCAGCTGTTCGTCAACGTGGGGATGGTCATCGGCATCATGCCGATTACCGGCATTCCCCTGCCCTTCATCAGCCACGGCGGGGCATCGCTCATCAGCATCGCCCTGGCGCTCGGAATCCTGCAGAGCATCAACATCCGCCAAGGGCGCGCCGCGTGGTGATTGCGCGCCCGCGCGCCTGACCGACTTGTTCAGCCCGCAAAACTGAGGCCGTATCCTCGCCGCTTGGGCGCGATGCCGACGATCAGCCAAGTCCGTCCCGGCCGCGGTTTGTCATCAAGGAGCTCGCGCTCCTGGCCGTCGGGCTCGTCGTGCTGTTCATTACGTTCGGGCTCGTCCTATCAGTGCTCGCCCGGATATTCGGCTGGTCGATGTGCTGCCAGTAGTCGCGAGGCCCGAGTCCGCTCAGATCTGGGAGACGCCGCAGGTCAGCTAGTGGGCTGGGCTGGCAAATTGACGCTCAGAGCGAGCTCGCCGTACAATTCCTGATCTTGCCTCGGAACCGAGGCCGGATTTTCCCGACCCACCCGCTGCGGCTCGCCGCCGCGCGACCGTCACTCATGCCCAGGGGTTCCATGTACGCAGTCATCGAGACCGGCGGAAAGCAGTACCGCGTCGAGGTCGGCACGGAGCTCGAGATCGAGCTTCTCGAAGCCAGCACCGGCGATTCCGTCGCGTTCGAGCGAGTGCTGCTCGTCACCGACGGCGACACGGCCTCGATCGGCCGGCCCGTCGTCGCCAACGCGTCGGTCTCGGCCGAGGTGCTGCGGCGCGACCGTGGCGAGAAGCTGATCAGCTTCAAGTACCGCCCCAAGGCTCGTCGCCGGGTCAAGAAGGGCCACCGTCAGGAACTGACCGTCGTTCGGATCAGCGACATCGTTCTCGATGGCAAGAGCGCTGCCAGCGAGTACGCCAAGGCTGAAGAGAAGCGACTCACCGAGCGCCAGCGCCTCGAACAGGCTGCCCGGCGCCAGGCTGAGCAAGACGCCGAGCTCGCGGCGAAGCTCGCCGCGGAGAAGCCCACCAAGGCGACTACCTCGGACAAGCCCACCAAGGCGACTACCTCGGACAAGGCCGACACGGCCAAGCCAAGCTCATCAACGAAGGCAGGCACGTCAACGAAGACCGAGAAGGGCAAGGCGACCACCGCCACGACGTCGACCACCGCGAAGGCCAAGCCGACCGCGAAGAGCTCGACGTCGACCAGGAGCACGAGCCGGAGCACCGCGAAGGCCGATACCACCGACACGGTGGCCAAGAAGGGCTCCACCACGGCAAAGGCGACCGATGCCAAGAAGGCACCGCGATCGCGCAAGAGCGACAAGGACTGATCGATGGCACACAAGAAAGCCGGCTCGAGCGTCAAGAACGGCCGCGACAGCGCGGGCCAGCGGCTCGGCGTCAAGGCCGGTGACGGCCAGGCTGTCCGGGCCGGCGCGATCATCGTCCGCCAGCGCGGCATGACCTTCCTGGCCGGTCCCGGCACCGACCTTGGCGGCGACTACACGCTGTTCGCGACCACCGCCGGCCACGTCAAATTCGAGCACGCCAGCAAGTCCAAGAAGCGCGTCCGGGTCATCCCGGGCGAGCCAGTTCCCGCGGAGACCGTATGAAGCCCGAGATCCATCCCAAGTACTACGAAGCCAAGGTTCACTGCGGGTCCTGCGGGACCGAGTGGACGGTCGGGTCGACGCGCCAGGAGCTGCGGGTGGACGTGTGCGGCAACTGCCACCCGTTCTACACCGGCAAGCAGACGATCATCGACACTGCCGGCCAGGTCGAGCGGTTCCAGAAGCGCCTGGAGCGGCAAGTCCGCGCCTAGTTGGATCTCGGGATCGGGCGTCGCGCAGACTAGACTCCCTCGCATGCCACGCTTCAACTACGGGGGACAGGCGCTCATCGAGGGTGTCCTGATGCGCGGCCGCGATGCGATCGCGGTGGCCTTCCGCCACCCCGACGGGCACATCGTCTGGGCGTCCGAGTCACTCCGCAGCGGTCCGCACGCGTGGCGCCTCGCGCGGGCGCCGTTCGTGCGCGGCCTCGTCGTCCTGTACGAGACGCTCGTGGTCGGAACGCGCTGGCTGATCCGGAGCGCCAACATCCAGGCGAGCGCCGACGGCCTCGAGCTGGGGCGTGGATCGATCGCCCTGATGCTCGGGCTGACACTCGCCCTGGGCGTCGGCGTGTTCTTCCTCCTGCCGCTGTTCATCGCCACGGTCACTACCTCGAGCATCGCCCAGGACTGGGTCCAGCACACCGTCGAGGGCCTCGTTCGGGTCGGGATCTTCCTCGGCTACCTGGCGCTCATCGCCCGGATGCCCGACATCCGGCGCGTGTTCGAGTACCACGGCGCGGAGCACATGACGATCCACGCCCTCGAGGCGGGCGACCCCCTCACCACCGACAAGGTCCGGAACTACCCGACCGCGCATCCCCGTTGCGGCACGGAGTTCCTGGTCGTCGTCATCGCGCTGTCGATCTTCGCGTTCAGCCTGGTCGGCCGGCAGAGCATCGGGGTCATGGTTGGCAGCCGGATCCTCCTGATCCCGGTCATCGCGGCGGTGGGCTACGAGATCCTGAGGTTCGGCGCTCGCCATCGTGGCAACCCGCTGGTCAAGGCGATCATGGCCCCGGGCATGCTCGTCCAGATGATCACGACCAAGCGGCCTTCGGACGACCAGATCGAGGTCGCCATCGTGTCGATGGAGCAAGCCCTGCAGGCGGACGGCGAGCCCGTCCCAGCCGGCTCCGAGCTCCCGGAGCGCGAGCGACTCGATCCGGATCGAGCCGCCGCCCCGGCGTGACCGGGACCGCCGCGACCGACCTCGATGCGAAGCTCGACGAGGTCGCGCGCCAGTACGACGCGGTGAACGCCGAGCTCGCCCTGCCCGAAACGTCGCGGGACCCTGACGCCCTCAAGCGACTCGGGCGGGAGCGAGCCCGGCTCGAACCGGCGGTCGAGGCGTATCGACGACTCCAGAAGACGCGAGCCGAGCTCGCCGGCGCGCACCAGCTCCGGGACACCGAGGCCGATGCCGAGATGCGCCAGATGGCCCAGGCGGAGATCGAGCGGCTGGTCGCCGAGGAAGCGGGGCTCCTGCACAGCCTGAAGGTCCTCCTGCTGCCCCGCGACCCCGCGGACGATGGCAACGTGATCCTCGAGATCCGAGCCGGCGCCGGCGGTGAGGAGGCGGCGCTGTTCGCGGGCGAGCTGCTCCGGATGTACCTGGCCTACGCCACGCGCCACCGCTACAGGGCCGAGGTGATGAGCCTCAACGAGACCGGTATCGGCGGCGTCAAGGAGGCGATCGTCGAGATCGCCGGGGACGGCGCCTATTCCCGCCTCAAGTTCGAGAGTGGGACCCACCGCGTCCAGCGCGTGCCCGCGACCGAGTCATCCGGGCGAATCCACACGTCCACCGCCACAGTCGTGGTCATGCCGGAGGTCGAGGAGACCGAGATCGAGATCGACGAGGTGCGCGACGTCCGGATCGACGTGAAGCGATCGTCCGGACCGGGCGGCCAGTCCGTGAATACGACGGACTCGGCCGTGCGGATCACCCACCTCGAATCCGGCCTCGTCGTCGAGATCCAGGACGAGAAGAGCCAGCACAAGAACAAGGCCAAGGCGTTCGCCGTGCTGCGGGCGAGACTGCAGGAGGCGCAGCGCCGGCGTCAGCGCGAGGAGGACTCGGCCGCCCGGCGCTCGCTGGTCGGCTCGGGCGATCGATCGGACAAGATCCGCACGTACAACTTCCCGCAGGATCGCGTGACCGACCATCGTGTTGACGAGGACCTGTCCAACTTGCCGCGCGTGCTCGGTGGCGAGCTCGATCGGCTTATCGATACGCTCATCACCACGGACCAGGCCGAGCGCCTGTCCGATTTCGTGGAGGCTTCGTCGGGCTGACTGATGGCCACCGTGCGCGAGCTTCTGGACGTGGGAGTCGCCCGGTTACGAGACGCTGGCTCGGAAAGCGCGCGTCTCGACGCCGAGCTGCTGCTCGGGTTCGCGCTCGGCATCGATCGGACCGGGGTCATCGCGCATACCGATGCGCCGGTCGGCGAGGGTCCGACGACGCACTTCCAGGCAGCGCTCGACCGCCGCGTCGCCGGCGAGCCCGTGGCCTACATCCGCGGCTTCAAGGAGTTCCATGGCCTGGCGTTCGGGGTGGACTCGCGGGCGCTCATCCCGCGACCCGAGACCGAGCGGCTGGTCGAGCTCGCGGAGCTCGAGATCGTTCGCCGGCTGATCGGCGCGCCACGCCCGGCCGGCTCGCCGACGCTCCGCGTCGTCGACGTCGGCGTTGGGGCCGGACCCGTCGCTATCACCCTCGCGGTCCTGCTCCGGCGCCGGAACATGCTCGACGAGGTGGAGCTCTCGGCCACGGACGCGTCCGAGGAGGCGCTCCAGCTCGCCCGCGAGAACGCGGTGGCGCACGCCGTCGGCGATCGCATCAGCTTCGCGGTCGCAGACCTGCTGCCCGGTGATGCCTTGCGCGTTTGGGACGTCGTGCTCGCGAACCTGCCGTACGTCCGCAGCGACGTCGTGCCGAGCCTGCCGAAGGCCGCGAGCTTCGAACCCCTGGCGGCCCTGGACGGCGGGCCTGACGGGCTGCGGGTCATCGATCGACTGATCGGGCAGCTGCCCGGGGCGCTCGCGCGCGACGGGGCGGCGTTGCTCGAGATCGGCGGCGATCAGGCGGTGGAGATGCGGGCCCTCGTCGCGGACCGGCTGCCAAGGTGGACGTGCGACATCGAGCTCGACCTCGGGGGCCTGCCGCGCGTCGCGATCCTTCGTCGCTCGATCGACTGATGCCGGCACGCCGCCTCGCCGACGGCCCGCCGGCGCGCGCGGAGGCTGCTCGCGTGCTTGCCGCGGGCGGACTCGTCGCGATCCCGACGGACACGGTCTACGGCATCGCGGTGGCCCTCGCGACGCCCGGCGGCATCGAGCGGCTATTCGCTGCCAAGGCGCGGCCGCCGGACAAGGCAATCGCGCTCCTGCTGGCCGACGCCGACCAGGCCTCGGAGATTGGAGTGCTCAATGCCTCCGCGACGCAACTAGCCCGGGCGTTCTGGCCCGGCGGGCTGACCCTCGTCGTCCCGCGCCGCGCAGACCGCCCCCTTCCGGCTGCGCTCGGGGGCGGCACGCTTGCCCCCGGCGACATCCCCACCGTGGGCCTTCGCGTTCCGGACCACGAGGCGCCGCGGGCACTTGCACGTGTGGTCGGGCCACTGCCGACGACCTCGGCCAACCGCTCGGGCGAGCCGGAGGCGCGTGATGCCGACGAGATCGAGGCCCGGCTCGGCGATGCCCTGGAGCTCATCCTCGATGGCGGCCCCGCGATTGGCGGTCCGGCATCGACCGTGGTCGATTGCGCCGGTGATCGACCGACCGTTCTCCGCGTCGGCGCGATCCCCGTCGCCGCGATCGACGAGATCGTCGGCCGCGGCTGACCCGGCTGACCCGGCTGACCCGCCGACCCGCCTGACCGGCCTCGTTCGCCGCCGATGGCGCGGTCGATGTGGGACGATACCGAGCGCCGATTCAGGCTGTCAGGGTGCGATGACAGCGGGGCATCGGCCGCAGCCACGGGCGAAAGGCGTCAGATGACGATCACGAGCGAATCACGCCTCGGCTGGGCCCGGTTGGCCGATGTCGACCCGGAGCTATGGCAAGCCATGCTCCAGGAACGCGACCGCCAGCGCGACAAGATCGAGTTCATCGCGAGCGAGAACTACACCTTCGCCGCGGTCATGGAAGCCCAGGGCTCGTGGCTCACGAACAAGTACGCCGAGGGCTTGCCCGGCAAGCGCTACTACGGCGGCTGCGAGTACGTGGACATCGCCGAGCGCCTCGCGCAGGACCGGGCCCTCGCGCTGTTCCCCGGGGCCGAGCACGTCAACGTCCAGCCGCATTCGGGCGCGCAGGCCAACATGGCCGCCTATTTCAGCGTCCTCCAGCCCGGCGACCGCATTCTCGGCATGAACCTGGCCCACGGTGGCCACTTGACCCACGGCTCGCCGGTCAACTTCTCCGGCCGGCTGTACGAGGTCCACGCCTACGGCGTCGATCGGGAGACCGAGCGGATCGACTACGACGCGCTCGAGGCGATCGCCCGCGAGGTCCGGCCGAAGATGATCGTCGCGGGCGCCTCTGCCTACCCCCGGATCATCGACTTCCCGCGCATGGCCGAGATCGCCCACGGCGTCCGAGCGCTGCTGTTCGTCGACATGGCCCATATCGCGGGCCTGGTCGCTGCCGGGGTGCATCCCAGCCCGTTTCCGCACGCCGACATCGTGACCACGACCACCCACAAGACGCTCCGCGGCGGGCGCGGCGGCCTGATCTTCAGTCGCGAGGAGCTGCCCGAGGCGGTCGATCGGGCCGACTTCCCGATGGTCAAGTCGACGCTCGGCGCCCAGATCGACAAGGCGGTGTTTCCGGGCGTCCAGGGCGGGCCGTTGATGCATGTCGTGGCCGGCAAGGCGGTGGGCCTTTTGCTCGCTGCAGGCGAATCGTTCCAGCGCGATCAGCAGCGGACCGTGGAGAACGCGGCCGAGCTGGCCGATGCGCTGGCGGCCCGCGGCGCGCGGATCGTCTCGGGCGGCACGGACAACCACCTGATGCTCGTCGACGTCACGCCGCTCGGCGTGACGGGAAAGGAGGCGGAGACCCTCCTCGACGATGTCGGGATCACGGTCAACAAGAACGCCATTCCCTTCGATCAGCTACCGCCGAACACCGCGTCGGGGATCCGGCTCGGGACGCCCGCCACCACGACACGCGGCTTCGGGCCCGACGAGATGCGGGCAATCGCGCGGATCATCACAGACGCGATCACGCGGCGCGACGATCCCGCGGCCGGCGCCGGCTTGCGGGTGGAAGCCGGTGAGATC
>JBBQFS010000017.1:0-26993 GCA_038322255.1 Candidatus Limnocylindrales bacterium
GGACACGACCAACGGAGCAGCAGGCTATCGGCGCGCCACGAGCGCCGGCCGAGGCCACAGCCGAGTTCGCGGCGATCGAATCCGAGATTGCCGCCGAGTCAGCCTGGCCTGGGCAAGTGGTCGCTGCCCAGCCACCGTGGCCCGCGCCGGACGTCGCCGCCGAGTCACCCGCAGTCGCGACGGACCCGGCGCTCGAGGCCGCCGCTGAGGGCGAGCCAGAAGCGGGCGCCGACGGACCCCGCTGGCCCTTGATCGACCTGCCCTCGCCCGCGCCGGCGCCGATCGCTGGCCCACCGCCCGACCCCGAGCTGCTGATGGCGGTCGCGGCCGCGCGAATCGAAGCCGGCGACCTCGCCTCCGCCCACGACCTGATGCTCACTGCCGCCACGGTCCATCGGGCCGCGGGTCGCTTCGACGCGGCCCTCGAGACCTGCCTCCAACTGCTCACGACCGCGCCCGGCGACCCCTATGTCCACCTCGCGATCACCAACCTCCAGCTCGATCGCGGCTGGACGAATCTCGCCACCGAGAAGATCGATCTGCTGGTCCGGCTCACGTCGCTGACCGGCAATACCCAGGCCGAAGCGGACGTCCACGGCCTCGCGTCGGAGCGGCTGCGCCACGCTCCGGTCGGGTCCACCGCCACTCACTGAGGCCGTCGGCGAAGCTCCGGACGGCCAGTCCGGCGAAGCTCGCACGGTACACTTCACCGAAGATGCCGCAGCTCCTTGCGTCGATCCTGGATCAGGTCCGTCTGGCGACCATCCTGGATATCGGGATCACGGCGCTCCTGATCTACTGGCTGTTCAGCCTTATCCGGGGGACGAGCGCCGTCCGCCTCGTGATCGGCGTCACGGTCCTGTTCCTGGTCTATTTCGCGGCCCGCATCCTGTCCCTGCCGCTGCTGACCCAGATCCTCGAAACCGGCGCCGTCGTCGGCCTGTTCGCGCTCGTGGTCGTCTTCCAGCCGGAGCTTCGGCGGGCCCTGGATCGGATCGGCCGGGTCGGCTCGCTGGCGTGGCTGGTCTCGGCCGAAGGCCGGGCCGCGGAGATCGTGGCCACCGAGGTGGCCCGTGCCGCCGCGGCGCTCTCGGCCGAGGGACACGGCGCCCTGATCGTGATCGAGCGCGAAACGGGCCTCGAACAGATCGCGGAGACGGGCGTGATGATCCACGGCGACGTCTCGGCCGATCTCCTGCGGACGATCTTCTCGCCGAGGTCGCCGCTGCACGACGGCGCCGTGATCGTTCGCGGTGCGAAGATCCTCGCCGCCGGGGCGGTTCTCCCCCTCGGAGAGACGACGATCCACTCCGAACGTTTCGGCACCCGGCATCGGGCCGCGCTGGGGACCACCGAGCAGACCGACGCGGTCGTCGTGGTCATCTCGGAGGAGAACCACCAGGTCAGCCTCGTCCAGCGGGCCCGCATTGTCCGGAACCTCAGCGAAGCCCAGCTCGCCCGGGCGCTCCGGAGCCTGCTCGAGCCGAACACCGAGCGCTCGCGACTCCGGCTGGCGGGAGCGGGTTCGGGCGGGCGGTCGGGCGGCCTGGCGGACATCCGCCGCGCGGTCCGCTCCGGCCGCCGCGAGCGACCCGGGACCGCTGAGCCGCTTCCGCCCGACGAGCCGATGGCCCAGGAGGCCTCCAGTGTGGCCGACGCCGCGATCGTGCCGTCTGGACCGGCTGAGCCCGACCAGCTGGCGATCGACCCGGTGCTCGGAGCGTCGGAGGATTCGACTGTCCCCGAAGCGGTCGTGAACGGGTCCAGCGGCGAACCCATCGAGGCGACCGCCGAGCTCCCACCCGCCTCGAACGAGCCGGTGTCACCCGAACCACAGCGAGAGGACCGCGTGCCGGCCGTGACCCGCGGCCGGGCCCCATGACCCGGGCCTTCCGCTTCGTCGTCCACAACTGGCCACTCAAGCTCGCGGCAATCGGCCTGGCCTCGCTCCTGTATGGCGGGCTCGTCCTGTCGCAGACGACGGATACCTTCCCGGGCAACGTCCCGATCGGGGTCAGGAATGCGCCGACGGACGTGAAAGTCCTCTCGAACCTCGGCGCGGTTGCCCGGATCCGGTACGTTGCCCCGCCCGATCTCGGGCTTCGGATCGACGCCTCGACCTTCACGGCCACGGTCGACCTCGCCGGCGTGCAGCCGACCGGCGCGCCCGTGACGCTTCGCGTTACCGTCGAGGCGGTGGACCCGCGGATCCAGGTCCTGGACTTCGAGCCGCGTGCGATCGGGGTAACGCTCGACCGGGTCGCCAGGAAGTCGGTGCCGATCCGCGCAGTCATCGGCCCGATCCCGTCCGGCCTCGACGTCGGCACACCGGTGATCGAGGTCACGACCGCGACCGTGGTCGGACCGCAGTCGGTCCTCAGCACCGTCGCAGAGGTCCAGGCAGCGATCACGATCGACGGCTCGGGCATCGACGTGAACCAGCTCGTCGCGCTCGTCCCCGTCGACGCCTCGGGCACGAATCTTTCGCCGATCGATGTCGAGCCCGTGAGCGTTCGCGTACGCGTTCCCGTCTTCACCGACCGGCGCTCAAAGACGCTGCCGGTCAAGCCCAATGTCGCGGGCACGCCGGCGGCAGGCTTCGAGGTGGCATCGATCCAGGTCGACCCGCCAGTAGTATCGGTCGAGGGTGATGCCAACGACCTGGCCGGCCTCGATCGCGCCGACACCGAGATGATCTCGGTCGCGGGCGCCTCTTCGCAGGTCTCGCAGAGCGTTGGCCTGGCCCTGCCCAACGGTGTCCAGGCCCTCGGGACGTCGACCGTCCAGGTGACCGTCCGGCTTCGGCCCGTGACCGGAACGCGCACGTTCGAGGCGGGCATCGTCCTCGTCGGCGCCCGCCCGGACCGGACCTACCAGCTCTCGACCGACCGCGTGGTCGTCACGATCGGCGGGTCGGTTGCCGACCTCGATCGGCTGTCCGGGGTCTCGCTGGTGCTGACCGCCGATGTCACCGGGCTCGACACCGGGCGGCACTCGGTCCCCGTATCGGCGAATCTGGCCACCGGCCTGACGCTCGTCGCGGCGAGCCCCAATCCGATCGAGGTAACCGTCTCCACCAGGACGGCCTCGCCGGCGCCGTCGACAGGTCCGTCGCCGACGCCCTGACCATCGTCCACCTACCTGCACGCGAGGGGACTCATCAGCTGTGCCACGCCTGTTCGGCACCGACGGCATCCGCGGCGTTGCCAACGTCGACCTGAAACCGACGACCGCGTTCGCCCTTGGGCGGGCAACGGCCCGGCGCCTCGTGCCCTCGGGCGGCTCGATCGTCGTCGGCCAGGACACCCGCCGCTCGGGTGACATGTTCGTGGCCGCCATTGCCGCAGGCGCGACCAGCCTCGGGGTCACCGTGAACGTCGTGGGCGTCGTGCCGACGCCGGCCCTGGCGTTCCTGGCTGCAGAGGGCGAGGATGCCGCCGGAATCATGGTTTCCGCCTCGCACAACCCGGCCGAGGACAACGGCCTGAAGGTCCTCGACAGCAACGGCCTGAAGCTCGACGACGCGGTCGAGGACGAGCTGGAGCAGCTGATCTGGCGCTCCGAGGAGCTCGTCGGGACGCCGCCGGACCGGCTCGGCCTCGTCGTTGATGCGCGCGACCGGATCGCGCGCTATCTCGCCCATCGGGAGGGACTGGCGCGTGCCGTCGATGCATCGGGCCTGCGCATCGTGCTCGACTGCGCAAACGGCTCGGCCTCGTCGGTCGGCGGGCGGATCCTCGTGGCGACCGGCGCGACGGTCGAGGTGATCAACGACCGGCCCGACGGCCTGAACATCAATTTCCACTGCGGCGCGACGGATCCCGCGGGGCTCGCGGCCCGGGTCGCCGAGTCGGGCGCCGACCTCGGCTTCGCGCTCGACGGCGACGCGGATCGCCTGGTGGCGGTCGACGGCTCGGGTGCGGTGGTCGACGGCGATCGGATCCTTGGCATCCTGGCGCTCGATCGGCTGACGCGAGATGGGGCAGAGGCGGGCGACCCGGTCCATGGCACGATCGTGGTCTCGGTCCTGTCGAATGGCGGGCTCCAGCAGGCGGTCGAGCAGGCCGGCGGCTCCGTCGTCAGGACGCCGGTTGGCGACAAGTACATCCTCGAGGGGATGCAGGTGTCCGGGGCGGGTCTCGGCGGCGAGAAGAGCGGCCACGTCATCGTCCGCGAGCACACGACCTCGGGCGACGGCCTCGTCACCGCCCTCGAGGTCCTGCGCGTCGTGACATCGACCGGTCGCCGTCTCGCCGAGCTGGCGGAGCAGATCCCGCTCCTGCCGCAGGAGCAGCGGGCGATTCGCGTCCGCCACAAGGACCAGTGGGAGGGCGATCTCGTCCTTCAGCGCGCCATCGCCGATGCCGAGACCCGCCTGGGCCCCGGCGGGCGCGTGCTCGTTCGGCCATCCGGCACGGAGCCGGCGCTGCGGGTCATGGTCGAGGGCCGGAACGCTGACATCGTCCGTGAGCTGGCCGACGGGTTGTCGGCGCTCGCGGAACAGCGCTTACACTGACGCACTCATGTGTGGAATCGTCGGCTATACGGGGCCCCGGCCAGCCGGGCCGATCCTCATGGAGGGCCTGCGGCGACTCGAATACCGGGGCTATGACTCCGCCGGGATCGCGCTCGTCGACGACCAGGGTGACCTGTTCGTGGAAAAGCGGGCCGGGAAGCTTGGCAACCTGCGCACGGCGATCGCGGAGCGCACGCCCCACGCCGCCCTCGGGCTGGCTCACACGCGCTGGGCGACCCACGGCCGGCCGAACGACGTCAACGCCCATCCCCAGATGGACTGCACCGGCCGGATCACGGTCATCCACAACGGCATCATCGAGAACTTCCAGGAGCTCCGCGACGGGCTCGAGGCCCGCGGCCACCGGCTGGTATCGGAGACCGACACCGAGGCGATCGCACACCTGATCGAGGAGGCCTACGACGGCGACATCGCCGACGCCTCGCGCGCCGCCCTGCGCCAGCTCGACGGTGCCTACGCCCTCGCGATCATGCATCGTGATGAGAACGACCGGTTGGTCGGGGCCCGAAGGGACGTGCCCCTCGTCGTGGGCCTCGGTGAGGGCGAATCATTCCTCGCCTCCGACGTCGCGGCCATCCTCGGCGACACGCGCCGGGTGATCTTCCTCGAGGAGGGCGACGTTGCCGACCTCACGCCGGATCGCGTGATCATCACCGACGTCGAGGGCCGGCCGGTGGAGCGGGTCGTCGAGACCATCGAGTGGACCATCGAGGCCGCCGAGAAGGGCGGCTACGACACCTTCATGCTCAAGGAGATCCACGAGCAGCCCGCCGCCCTGCGCCAGTCGCTCACGGGCCGGATCTCGCTCGCCGGCCGCATCCAGGCCCCCGAGCTCGAGCCGATCGCAGACGCGGTCCGCAACGCGACGCGGGTGGAGCTCGTGGCCTGCGGCACGGCCTCCTATGCCGCCATGATCGGGGCGAGGGCGATCCAGGAGATGACCGACATGCCCGCGCGCGTCACGGTCGGCTCCGAGTTCCGATACGACCCGCCGCCGCTCGACGAGCGGACGCTCGTCATCGCCGTCACCCAGTCCGGCGAGACGGCCGACACCATCGCGCCGACGCGGCTCGCACGGGAGCGAGGCTGCCCGATCGTCGCCGTGACCAACACGCTCGGCTCCGCGATCACTCGTGAGGCGGACGCGGTCCTGTTCCTGCAGGCCGGACCCGAGATGGCCGTCGCCGCGAGCAAGACCTTCGTCACCCAGGTGACCACCCTCGTCGTCCTCGCCGCGGGGATCGCGAAGCTCCGCGGAAGCCTGTCGGACGAAGCGGAAGAGGCGCTCGTGGCCGCCCTCCGCGCCCTCCCCGACGCCGCGGCGCGCACGCTGGAGCTGAGCGCTCCTGGCGCGCCGGACCTGGCCCGCCGCTACGTCAATTCGCGCGGCTTCATGTTCGTCGGCCGCGGCTCGACGTACCCGGCCGCGCTCGAGGGCGCGCTGAAGCTCAAGGAAATCAGCTACGTCCATGCCGAGGGCTATCCCGCCGGCGAGCTGAAGCACGGCCCGATCTCGCTGCTCGATGCCGAATGCCCGCTGGTGGCCGTGGCGACCCGCTCCTCGACCTACGAGAAGCTCATCAGCAACGTCATGGAGGGCCGCGCTCGCGACGCGAAGGTGATCGCGGTCGCGACCGAGGGCGACAGGCAGATCGGGCGGATCGCCGACGATGTCTGCTGGGTGCCCGACACGCACGAGACGTTGAGCCCGGTCCTCGCGATCATCCCGCTCCAACTGTTCGCCTACCACGTCGCGCTTGCGCGCGGCACGGACGTCGACCAGCCGCGCAACCTGGCGAAGTCGGTCACGGTCGAGTAGGGGATTCCGCCCGATGCAGGAATCGGCGGATCTCTCGCCGCTCTCGCCACCGTCCGGCACGTCCGAGCTGGGCATCGACATCATCAAGGTCGGCCGGATCAGCGACACGCTCGCGAAGTTCGGGCGGCGCTTCTCGCGACGGGTCCTGACCGAGGCCGAGGACCGCTACGTTCGCGATCGCCCGGAGACGTTCTCCGGACGCTGGGCCGCCAAGGAGGCGGTCAGCAAGGTCCTGGGGCTCGGGGTGCGGGGCATCGGCTGGCGTGATATCGAGATCGAGCGGCTGCCGACCGGCCAACCCGCAGTTCGACTGCACGGCCGCGCGGCGGCGCGGGCCGAGCAGCTGGGCATGGGCCGCATCGCGGTCTCGATCACCCATGAATCCGAATACGCCGTGGCGATCGCCTTCGGGGTCCGAACCGCCGGCGGTCGGTTTCTGTTCCCGTCTGACATCGAGGCGCGACTCGACGATCGCGAGCGGCGGATCCTCGCGCGGATGGAGCGGCTGCGCTCGATGACCGAGGTGGCACCGGAGCCGGCCGATGTCTGACCAGCCGCTCGGCTTCGGGCGGGACGAGAGCCGGTCAGCGCCGGAGGAAACGGCGATGGCCGACCCGCCGACGATGAACGATCGCATCGCCGCGGGACTTCTCCCGGAGCGCCCCGCACGGGGCCACAAGGGCACGTTCGGCAAGGTCCTCGCGATCGCGGGCTCGCTCGACTACGCCGGCGCGGCGCTGCTCGTATGCCGCGCCGCGGGCCGGGCGGGGGCCGGGCTGGTCACGCTGGCCGTGCCCGAATCGCTGCAGCCGTTATTCGCGGCCAAGGTCGTCGAGGCGACGACGATGGCCCTCCCGGAGGACGACGTCGAGGAGGTCGATCCAGAGCCGGCGATGGCCCGGATCCACGATCACCAGCACGACGCGATCGTGCTCGGCCCGGGGCTTCGGCCGGGCCTCGCGACGACCGAGCTGGTTCGGATGCTGCTGGTGGTGCCCGAAGGTGACGCGGCGCCGGCGCCGATGGTCCTCGACGCGGAGGCCCTGCGATCCATGGCGACCCTCGGCGAGTGGTGGGTCGGGTCCGTGCGGCCATGCGTCCTGACGCCGCACGCGGGCGAGTTTGAGCGGCTGCGCGAAGGCGCCGGGATCGAGCCGGCGGACGCGGGTGACCTCTCCGCCGACGACGATGCCCGCCGGAACGCCGCCAAGGCAGCCGCCGAGACGTGGCGCCAGGTCGTCGTGCTGAAAGGCGCCAAGACCGTGATCGCCGAGCCGGACGGCACCGTGACCGTCGCCCCATTCGAGAATCCGGCGCTCGCGACCGGCGGCACCGGCGACGTCCTGGCCGGAGTGATCGCCGGGCTGCTGGCCCAGGGGCTCCCGCCGGGCTCCGCGGCGCGCCTCGGCGTGTACCTGCACGGGACCGCAGGCGACATCGTTCGGGAGCGCCTCGGGGACGCGGGGATGCTTGCCTCGGACCTGCCCGACGTCGTGCCCATGGTCCGCAAGCGCCTCGCGGCCATCGTTGAGCGCGAGCGCCCCGGCAAGCGGCTGGGTTTTGCGGTCCGGGATCCCGACGGAGCTGGCGCCTGAGCGCACCGATCGAGCCGCGCCGGATCGAGGAACGGCTCGCAGATGCGGGGCTTCCGCCACTCCCACGGACGGCCTGGGCGGAGATCGATCTCGACGCCCTCGGCGCCAACCTCGCGGTGCTGCGCGAGCTCGCCGGCCCGGGCACGCGCCTCGACCCGGTCGTGAAGGCCGACGCGTACGGCCACGGCGCGATCCCGGTGGCGAGGGCGCTCGAGGCCGCCGGTGCCGACGGGTTGTGCGTGGCCGCGCTCGATGAGGCGATGGCGCTTCGACGCGCCGGCATCCGGTGCCAGATCCTGGTCCTGTACCCGATCCCCCCGGCGTTGGCGGGCGCGGCGGCTGGCGACCGGATCGCGGTGACTGCCGGCGACGGGGACCTGCTCCTTGGGCTGCTCGGCAGCCTCGCCGGGCCATCCGAGGGATCCGAGGGATCCGACACGTCGTCGCTCGCGATCCATGTCGAGGTCGAGACAGGGCTGGGACGGGGCGGGTTCGCCGGCTCCGACCTGCTCGAAGCCGCACAAGCCATCGAGGCCGCGGCCGGCGCGACCCTCGCTGGCCTCTGGACGCACCTCCAGGCGCCCGAGGACGGCCCGCGAACGGCCGCCCAGCTCGAGCGCTTCGACCGAGCCGCGAGCGCGCTCGAATCGGCCGGGGTCCACCTCCCGCCGCGGCACCTCGCGGC
Source organism: Candidatus Limnocylindrales bacterium (assembly GCA_038322255.1). Classification (GTDB taxonomy): domain Bacteria; phylum Chloroflexota; class Limnocylindria; order Limnocylindrales; family CSP1-4; genus UBA5189. The sequence continues at coordinate 8,637 of JBBQFS010000017.1, forward strand.
CAGCGGCGGCCTCCTGCTCGATGGTATCGCCAGCCTCGAGGGCGCCCGTCCCGGCCTGGCGATCTATGGCCTCTTGCCCGACGAGCTTCTCGCACCCGAAGGCAGCTCCGGGATTGAGAGCCTCCCCATCCGCGCGGCAGCCGCCAGGCTCCGACCGGTCCTGTCGATCCATGCCCGGCCCGTCCGGGTGATGGACCTGCCGGCAGGGTGGGGTATCGGCTATGGGCCGACCTTCACCACGGCGCGACCCAGCCGCATCGCCACGCTGCCCGTCGGCTACGGCGACGGCTGGTCGCGGGCTCTGTCGAATCGCGCCTCGGTCCTCGTTCGCGGCTGGCGCGTTCCGCTGGTCGGCAACGTGGCCATGGACGCGGTCATGGCCGACGTCACCGACGTGCCCGGACCGCCGGTCAGGGTCGAGGACGAGTTCGTGCTGCTTGGGACGCAGGGCGAGGAGCGCATCACGGCAGCGGACATCGCGGCGGCGCGCGGCACCAACTCCTGGGAGGTTCTCACGAGCCTCTCCGCACGACTGCCTCGGGTGTACCATGCGGCGTCCATCCCGCGGGAGACCCGGACGCTCGTCGCCGGCGAGTCCGTGCCAGGAGGTCCAAGCGACCGTGAGCGAGTCAGGCGGCCTCGGCGATGAGCAGCGCGACGAGCTGGTCGAAGAGGTTGCCCGCGAGATCCAGCTGCGCGGCCTGACCACCTCGGCAGTGCATTTCCTGCAAGCCTCGCGGCCGTACCGACCGCTCGGGTCGAACGCGATGCTCTTCTTCGACCCCGTGCTCCACGGCCTGTTCGGGGGCGAGCTCGCCAGCGCGTCCGCCCTGCTCGCCGACGAGGATGGGATCGAGCAGCTGATCGAGCGCCTCGAGGACCTGAGCGAGGAGATCGGCTGGGACGCCTGAGCTCTTCAGCCAGGTCGTCGAGCCCGGTCGGGGCGTGAGAGCCGGTAGCATGGGCCGGTGACGACCGTTCCGAGGGCTCTCCTCGCCATCGACGCCGGCTCGGCGACGACGTCGGTCGCGCTTCTGGGCCTGCCGGGCGCTCGCTGGCGCCTCCTGGGCTCGATCTCGGCGCCGACCGGCGCGCCGCCGGACACGCTCGCTGCGATCGTCGCGGCGCGCCTCGTCGCGGCCGATCCGCGCATGGCCGCCGAACTCGGCGTCGTCCCGCAAGGCGTCGCCGACCTGCCGCGGCTCGAATCGCGGAGCCGCCCGCCGGAGACCCTCGCCGTCCTCGGCGCCTCGCGCCGCGCGGTCGGTCTCCTCGAAGGCGTCGCCGCGCGCACCCCGTGGCGCATCAGGCCGGCCTCGCCCGAGAGCCACGACCCGCGCGAGATGACCGAGATGGCGCTTCGGTCGGACGTCTCCGCGGTCCTGGTCGGCGCCGGCGACCCGCCCGGGCCGGACGAGCGTGGCTGGCTTGACGACCTCGCGGGGCTCGTCGGCGCGGTCGCGCGCCGGCGGCCGGAGCTGCACGTGATCCTCGCCGGCCCGATCTCGTCAAGATCGGCCTGGACGGAGGGCTTCGGCCGGACCCTCGTGGGCACCGGCGACCGCGTGTTCGTTGCGCCTCCGTTGGGCACCCGGAGCGGCCCCGACGAGGCGCTGCGCGAGATCCTGGAGGGCCTCCTGCCCGCCTCGATCGATACGCGCCACACGGCCGTCTGGGCCCTCCTCTCGCTTGCCGACGCGCTTGATCGCCGGCTCGAGCTGATCGACATCGGGCTCGACGGCGGGCTGCGAGCCATGGCCACGCCGGGCATCGCGGACCAGGGACCGGTCGCGGTCGCGGTCCGAAGCGCCCAGGGCGCCCTGGTTCCGGTCGAGATCGACGACGTGACCGTGGACGCGGTGCTCGCGTGGACAACCGGCAGTCTCGACCGGTACCGGATGGGCGATCGCCTGTCCGACCTCCGGGGCCAGCCCTGGGCGGACGCCTCGGGCGAGGGTGCGCGCCTCCGGTTGGCGGCTGCCCGGGCGGCCATGACCCGCCTCGCACGGCGCAGCCAGGACATCGGCGCGATGCCGAGTCCCGATGTGACCGTCGTCGCCGGCGGCGCGTTTGCGGTCGCGCCCCCGCGGGCCGTCGCCCTTGCGATCGCCGATACCATGCGCCGGCCGGGCGCGACCCAGCTCGCGATCGATCATGCCCGCCTCCTCGGGCCGATCGGGACCATCGACGACCCTGACGAGCGGCGCGACCTCCTCGCCGACCTTGCCGACGACCTGCTGGCGCCGATCGGCAGCCTGGTCGTAGTCGGAAGCGTGCCTGCCTCGCGCCGACATCCCGCGCGGATCGGCCGGCTCACGCTCGACGGCGATCGGCATGGCCGGCACGAGCTCACCGGCGGCGAGGTCGCCTTCGTCGATCTGCCGCCCGGCGACCGCGCGCTTGCGACGCTCGAGTTCAAGGACGCCGTGCGGATAGGGCATCGCGGGAAGCGGATCGCGGTCGGGGTGTCGGGCGGCGCCGCGGGTCTCGCGGTCGACCTTCGCGACGTCCCGTTGCGATTGCCGGAGCGCCGCGATCTGCGGCGCGCGGCCCTGGCCGCGTGGGGCGAGCTGGCGTGGCCGGGGGACGAGCGATGACCGCGGGAGCGAGCGAAAAGGCCGCCCCCGAGCTGGTGGGCCTCGATCTCGTGGCGCAGCGAACGCTGCTGGTATCGCCGGTGGACGCCTTCTTCGGGCTCCGCCCGGGTGACCGGCCGCTGGTCGTCGCGGGCGAGTCCGTGAGCCGGGGTCAGCCCATCGTGGAGCACTATCGCGACCCGCGGACGATCGTGGTCGCGGGGCCGCCCACGTCCGACAACGGCAAGGGCGCGCCGGGCGACCGTTGGGCCGCCACGCCCGGCCGCGGCGCCCGCGAGGGCGATGCCTCGCCGAGCGGCGAGCTGCTGTTCCGCAGTGCGGGCCGGTGGCGCATCGCGGGGGGCGATCGGCCGGACGCGATTGATGCGCCATTCGCCGGCGTCGTCCGCGACGTCCGACCCGGCACCGGGGTCACGATCCGCACGACGGCGTCAGGCATTGCCGGTCGAGCGGCGCTCGCCGGGCCAACGTGGGGGCGCCTGCAGGTCGCCACGGGCCCAGACGGGGAGCTGCGCGCCCAGCACGTCGATGTGGGCGCGGCCGGGGCGATCGTTGTCGCGGGCGCGCGGATCGATGCCGAGGCGCTGACCCGGGCGCGCGCCGTAGGAATCCGAGGCGTCATCGTCGCCGCCCTCGGGATCAAGGAACAGCGCGACTTCCTCGCGTCGGAGCGCCGCGGGCGCGCCGCCGTGCACGGCCTGCCGCCGTTCGGGATCCTGGTCCTCGACGGCGCCGGGCGTCGGCCGATCGCCTCGCCGCTGATGGCCCTGTTCGAGGCGATCGAGGGCGGGATGGTGGCCATGGTCGGCAGCCCGCCTGTTCTCGTCATCGACGATCCGAGCATCACGCTTCCATTGCCTGCCTCGGACTTGGTTCGCGTTCGGTCCGGGCCGCTGGCCGGTGCCGAGGGCACGTGGGCCGGGCTGGCAGGCCCGCGGCGGTTCCCGGCTGGCGTCACGCTCGAGGCCGCGTTCGTCCGATTCGGCGGCCGTCCGCCCGTCGCGATCCAGATCGGCGACCTCGAACGATTTGGCTGAGGGGCGGGTGACGACCGCCGCCGAGCCGGCCCTGGAGTTGGTGAGCGCGAGCCCCGAGGCGACCCGCGCGTTCGCGGCGGCACTGGCCAATGTCGCGGCGCCGGGTGACGTGCTGTGCCTGTGGGGTGATCTCGGCGCGGGCAAGACCGTGTTCGCGAAGGGCTTCGGGGCGGGGCTCGGCGTCCGCGAGACGATCAGCTCGCCGAGCTTCGTGCTGATGGGCGAGTACGCCGGCCGCCTGCCGCTGTTCCACATCGACCTGTACCGCCTCGCATCGGCGGTCGAGGCGCTCGACGGCGGGTTGCTCGACGATCGCCAGGCGAGCGGGGTCGTGCTCATCGAGTGGCCGGATCGCCTGGGCGACGCGCTGCCAGACGAGCGGCTCGACGTGCGGATCGATGGCGGCGCCGACGAGCCGCGCCGGCTCCGCGTGGCGGCGCACGGGGCGACCCACCGGCGATACCTTGCCGCAGCCTCGGCTGCGGGGGCTGCGTCAGCCGGCGGAGGCGGGGCGTGACCAGGTCGACCGCAACGGATGGCTGGCTGCTGGCGCTCGACACCGCGACCACCACGATCGTCGTCGCGGCCGGATCGACCGATGGGCGACTCCTGGCCTCGGAGGCCTTCGAGGGCCGCTACCGCCACTCACAGGAGCTGCTGCCGGCCCTCGTTCGGCTGATCGAGGGGGCCGGCCTCCGGCTCGCCGACCTTCGGGGCGTCATCGTCGGGATGGGCCCGGGGGCGTTCACCGGGCTGCGGGTCGGCATCGCGACGGCAAAGACGCTGGCGCACGAGCTCGAGCGCCCGATCGTCGGGATCGGGACCGCCGACGCGCTGCTCGCAGCCGTCGATGGCGCCGCCCTCCTGTGGTTGCCGTCGGGTTCCCGCGATCGGGTTGCGGTCGTTGCGGGTCGCGAGCCCGTCATCGTCCGGTCGGACGAGGCGGGGCCACTCGAGGACGAGACCGCTGGGCGGACCGAGCGCATCGAGCTCGCGGTCGACCTCGACGGTCGCGCGCCCGAGGCTGCCCTCACGCGCGGGGGCGACGCCGTGTCGCGCTTGCCGGCGACCCTGCTCCGCCTCGGCGCGGCCAGGCTCGCGGCCGGCGAGCGCGATGATCCGGAGCTCCTCGTGCCGCGCTATGCCAGCCCGCCGCGCGGCGCGCCACACGAATCGACGGCGGAGGTGGCGTGGTCGCGCGACCCCCGGTAGCGCTCCGGATCGAGCCGATGACGTTCCAGGACCTGCCCGCCGTGCACGCCATCGAGCGGGCCAGCTTCTCGGTGCCGTGGCCCGAGGACGCCTACCGCAACGAGCTCTCGACGAACCGCCTCGCGAGCTACGTCGTGGCCCGCGCCGCAGGCGCCGTGTTCGGGTTTGCCGGGCTCTGGGTCATGGTCGACGAGGCCCACGTCACGACGTTCGCGGTCGATCCACGTTGGCGACGGCAGGGGGTCGGCCAGCGACTCCTGCTCGCGCTGCTCGACCTTGCGGTCACGCGGCGCGCCCGCGAGGCGACCCTGGAAGTCCGGCTCTCCAACATGCCGGCCCGCCGACTGTACGAGAAGTACGGCTTCCGGCCCGTCGGGATCCGGCCGCGCTACTACTCCGACAATGGCGAGGATGCCCTGATCATGACGACCGACGCCCTCGACTCGGACGCGATGCGCGATCGGCTGGCGCGTCTTCGGGCGGCGCTCGAGGCCCGCCCGATCGATCCCGACGACGTCCACGGCGAGCCGCCGCCGGGCGAGGCGTACCGGGGATGACCGGGCCGCTCATCCTGGCCATCGAGTCATCGTGCGACGAGACGGGCATCGCGCTGGTCGAGGGCGGGAGCCGGATCCTGTCGAACGTCGTCGCGAGCCAGGTGGCGCTGCACGCGCCGACCGGCGGCATCGTGCCCGAGGTCGCGGCACGCGCTCACCTGCGCTGGATCCTGCCCGTCCTCGACGCGGCCTGGCACGGCGCCGGCGCAACCTGGAATGATGTCGGGGCGGTCGCGGTGACGCGCGGCCCGGGTCTCGCCGGATCGTTGCTCGTCGGGATCAATGTCGCGAAGACGCTGGCCTGGGTCCACGACCGGCCGCTGATCGGTGTGAATCACCTTGAGGGGCACGTTTATGCCGCCTGGCTGCGCGATCCGGGCCAGCCCGAGCGCGAGCAGCCCATCTTCCCGCTCGTCGCCCTGGTCGTCTCGGGCGGTCACACCTTCCTCGTCGAGATGACCGACCACCTCACCTACCGGCTGATCGGCCAGACGGTCGACGACGCCGCCGGGGAGGCCTTCGACAAGGTCGGCCGGCTCCTTGGGCTCGAGTACCCCGGCGGCCCGGCCATCCAGCGCGCGGCCGAGGGCGCGAGCCGGCACGATGTCACCTTCCCGCGCGCCTGGCTCGGCGACTCGTACGACTTCTCGTTCTCCGGGCTGAAGACGGCCGCGCGCCGGACCGTCGAGGCGGCCCGCGCCGACGCGGGTTTGCGCGAGCGCGAGGAGCCCCTGCCCCGTGCGGTCACCGCGGAGCTGGCGTGGGGCTTCCAGGAGGCGGTCGTTGACGTGCTCGTGACCAAGACGCTCCGCGCCGCCAGATCGATCGGCGCCCGCTCGATCGTGCTCGGTGGCGGGGTGGCCGCGAACGCCGCGCTCAGGGCGCGGCTCGCCGCCGAGGCGGAGGCGCTGGGGGTGCCGCTCATCGTGCCCCGGCCGGGGCTCTGCACCGATAACGGGGCGATGATCGGGGCCGCGGGGACCCGCCGCTTCGAGGCCGGCGAGCGGGCCGGGCTGGACCTCGAGGCCACGCCGTCGTTGCCGCTCGCACGTTGACGCTCGATCGACCGCCGCGCGGCCGGCCGCGGCTCGATCCCCTCGAGGTCCGGCGGACCCTGCGCCGCGAGGGCCTGCGGCCGAGCCGCTCGCGGTCCCAGAACTTCCTGGCCGATGTCGACGTGCTCGAGTCGATCCTCGACTTCGCTGGTGTCGACGAGGGGACGCGCGTCCTCGAGATCGGGCCGGGGCTCGGCATCCTCACGGGCGGCTTGCTCGACGCGGGCGCGGCGGTGACCGGGGTCGAGCTCGATCGCAACCTCGTCGGCTACCTCAACGAGCACTTCGCGGAGGCGATCGAGACCGGCCGGCTGAACCTGATCGAGGGCGACGCACTGGATCTCGAGCTTCCGAATGTCGTGCCGGACCCCTACCGGGTCGTCGCCAACATTCCGTATCACATCACGAGCCCGATCCTGCACCGGCTCCTCGAGCGGCCGCCGCGGCCGGAGCGACTGGTGCTGATGGTCCAGGCCGAGGTTGCCGACCGGATCGCGGCCGCGCCCGGCAAGCTGAGCTATCTCTCGGTGTTCGCGCAGTTCCATGCCGCCATCCGTGTCGCGCTGCGCGTCCCGCCGGAGGCGTTCGAGCCGGCGCCGAAGGTGGCCTCGGCCGTCGTGGTCCTCGAGCCCCACGCCGAGCTTGCGCTGCCACCAGAGCGGATGGCGGCGGTCTGGGGACTCGTCCAATCGGGCTTCAGGGAGCGCCGCAAGATGCTGCGCAACGTGCTGGCACGCCAGCTCCGGGCGGGTCCGGACGCCGCGACCGGACCGCTCGTGGGCCAGGCGCGGGTGGATGCGGCCCTCGCGGCGGCCGAAATCACCGGCGACCGCCGGCCGCAGACCCTGTCCGTCGCCGACTGGCTCCGGCTCTTCGAGGCCCTCACATGACCGGCCGGGATCCGCTCAACCCGGTCCTACGCCTCGCCCCGGCCAAGCTCAACCTGACCCTCGCCGTCGGGGCCCGCCGCGACGACGGCTTCCACGACCTCCACTCGGTCATGGTCCCGCTCGGCCTCGCGGATCGGCTGAGCCTTGCCCTCGCACCCGCGGGCGACAGCCTCCACGTCGTGGGAGGCCCGGATGGCTGGACCGCGCTTGACCCAGCTCGGTTCGGCTCGGTGCTGCGGGGGATCACGGAAGCGCGGCGCGCGGTCGGCAGGGGCGCCGACACGCCGGGGCTCGCCGTCCGGCTCGAGAAGCACATCCCCATCGCCGCGGGCCTCGCCGGGGGCAGCAGCGACGCGGCCGCGGCGATCGATGGCGCGCTGGAGGCTTGGGGGGCGGAGCTCGGCCCCGACGATCGCGGGCGCGCAGCCGCGGCGGCGGGCTCGGACGTGCCGTTCTTCCTCGCGGGTGGCCCGGCCCTCCTCGAAGGCCGCGGCGAGCGAGTGACCCCGCTGTCGGCGTTCGCCGGCGATCCGCCCGCCGTCCTGCTCGTCACGCCCGCGGTCGAGTCCTCCACGGCCGCGGCCTTCGCGGTGTTCGACACGGACCCAGCTGCCGCCCCAGCGAACCGCGGCGCCACCCGCCTGAGCTCCCGGCACCTGGCGGCCGAACTCGGGCCCGGCCACCCGCCGATGCGGGCCGCGGATCTCGTGCGCCGGGCCGGGGTGCTTGCCATCGCGAATGACCTGGCGAACGCCGCGGACCTGCTCGTGCCGGGACTGCGGGCCATGCGCCGCGCCCTGACACGACTGCTGGGCGTCCCCATCGGCATGTCGGGCTCCGGGCCGACGCTGTGGGCGCTCTATCCTGCACTCGGTGGCGCGGAGGACGCCGCCGATGCGGTTCGCGCGGCGCTCGAGCTCGGGACGCTCGAGAGCCCCGGGACGAACCCGCCGTTCGTCGCCGCGACGACCATCGACAGCACGTCAGCGAGGAGATCCGAATGACCCGTCGAGCCGTCAGCACGGGCGGGGCGCCCCCCGCAGCCGGGCCGTACAGCCAGGCCATCGAGGCCGGCGATCTCGTCTTCTGCGCCGGCCAGATCGGGCTCGATCCAACGACCGGCGAGATGGTCGAGGGCGGCATCGAGGCCCAGGCCGAGCGGGTCCTGCGGAACCTCGAAGCGGTGCTGGATGCGGCCGGCTGCACGTTCGGCGACGTGGTCAAGACAACCTGCTTCCTGGTGGACATCGACGATTTCGCGGCGTTCAACGCGGTGTATGCCCGCTTCATGACCGATCCGCCACCGGCGCGCTCGACGTTCGCCGTCGCGGCCCTGCCGAAGGCGGCCCGCGTCGAGATCGAGGCCATCGCCATTCGAGCCCGTGCGTGAAAATCGCGGCGATGGGAGGGTGATTCGGCAGATAGCCCTCCGAGGACCGAGGCACCGTTGTGCGAGCCATCGGTCCGAGAATTTCGATCGTTTGACGCCCTCGGCGAGCCCCCCGAGAATGCCCGCGTGACCCCGTCACGTACCGAGCCGTCCAATCGGACGGGAGCGGTCGTCCTCGCCGCGGGCCTTGGCACTCGCATGCGCTCGCGGACGCCGAAGATTCTTCACCCGCTGTGCGGCCGGCCGATGCTGGCCTACGTCCTCGATGCCTGGGACCGCGCGGCGACCGAGCTCGACGGGACCGGCGCGGCCGGGCCGGGGCCTGTCGTGGTCTACTCGCCCGCGACCGAGGCCGTCCGCGCGGTCGTCGGAGAGCGCGGCCGGCTGGCCCTCCAGGACGTGCCGCGCGGGACCGGCGACGCCGTCCGCGCGGGGCTGGCGGAGCTGCCCGACGAGATCGACGAGGTCCTCGTCCTGTCGGGTGACGTGCCGCTCGTCCTCCCTGACCAGCTCGTGGCCGTGATCGAGCAGCGCCGCCTCGACGACGCCGCGATCGCGCTGGCCTCCGTGTTCGCCGCGGATCCCGGTGAGCTCGGTCGAGTGGTGCGTAGCGAGTTCGGCTCGGTGGAGCGGATCGTGGAGGCGCGCGACGCCGCGCCCGATGAGCTCGAGACGAACGAGATCAACGCCGGCGTCTACGCCTTCGACGCGGCATGGCTGCGGCGACGCGTCGGGGCCCTCGAGCCCTCCGCCTCGAACGGCGAGCTGTATCTCACCGACCTCATCCGCCTCGCCCGCGAGGACGGCCGGATCGTGAGCGCGGTCGGATTCGAGGACGACGGCTCGCTCGACGGCATCAACGACCGCAGCCAGCTGGCTCAGGCCGAATGGGCCCTGCGCGTCCGGCTCAACGAGGCCCACATGCGCGCCGGGGTCACGATGCGCGACCCCTCGACCGCGTACATCGACTGGTCGGTCCAGCTGGCGCAGGACGTCGTGATCGAGCCCGGCGTCGCCCTCCTCGGAACGACCGTCGTCGGCGAGGGGACCACGATTGGGCCGGGCACCACCATCGACGATTCGATCATCGGCGCGGACTGCCGGATCTGGCTGAGCGTGATCGAGGAATCGACGGTCGAGGATGGCTCGACCGTGGGGCCGTACAGCCACCTCCGGCCGGGCAGCCAGGTCGGCCCTGGCGCAGAGATCGGGAACTATGCCGAGATCAAGAACTCGCGCCTCGGAGCACGGGTCAAGCAGCACCACATGAGCTATCTCGGCGACGCCGACATCGGCGACGGCACCAATGTCGGCGCAGGCACGATCACGGCGAACTGGGACGGCCGGACGAAGCACCGCACACGCGTCGGCAAGAACGCGTTCCTGGGCGTCGACACGATGCTCGTTGCGCCCGTCGAGGTGGGCGAGGACGCGAAGACCGGTGCCGGCGCGGTCGTGACGAAGGACGTGCCGGCGGGCAAGCTGGCCGTCGGCGTCCCGGCCCGGATCCGGGAGCCACGGGTTCGCACCGACAAGCTCGGCACGGCCGTCGAAGCCGGCGCTACCGATGAGGCTGGCGCCCCGGCCGAGGCGGCACCGAGGCCGCGGCAGCCGTGAACTTCCCCCTCAGCGAGATTCTGTTCCTCGTCTTTCTCACCTTCCTCGAAGGCTTCTTCGTCGCGGCTGAGATCGCGCTCGTCTCCGTCCGGCGGAGCCGCATCGATCAGCTCGTCGAGCAGGGCAACTCCGGCGCGCGCCGGGTCCGGCGCCTGATCGACGATCCCGGCCGGTTCCTGGCCGTCTCGCAGATCGGCCTGACGTTCATCGGCTTCTTCGCTTCGGCCTTCGCCGCGGTCAGCCTCGTCGATGGCCTCCGGGGCCTCCTGCAGGGGTTCGGCATGGATGCCGCGACCGCCGGCGGGACCTCGCTGATCGTGGTGACGATCATCCTGGCCCTGTTCACGATCGTCTTCGCCGAGCTCATCCCCAAGTCGATCGCGCTCGCCAGCCCGGAGCGGTTCGCGCTCGCCCTCTCACGCCCGATCGACTTCATCGCGCGCCTCCTCGGCCCGATGGTCACGGTCATGAGCGGGATCACGCGCTGGGTGACCCGCGCGATCGGGGTCAACATGAACCAGGACGCCGCGATCAGCGCCGACGAGCTGCGCCTGATCGTCGAGCGCGGCGGCGAGCAGGGCATCCTCGAGGCCGAGGAAGAGCAGATGATCAACGCCGTCATCGAGCTCGGCGACCGGCGGGTCCACGAGGTGATGGTCCCGCGCGTCGCGATCGCGGCGTTGGCAGCAGACGCGACGCTCGAGCAGGCGATCGACCTGGTGGTCGAGGTCGGGCACTCGCGGATCCCCGTCTATCACGACACGATCGACGAGATCGTCGGGATCCTCTACGCCAAGGACCTCCTGCCCTACCTCAAGAACGACGCCGGGCCACGGCCGGCGCTCCGCAAGCTCCTGCGGCCGCCGGTCCTCGTGCCGGAATCGATGACGGTCGACGACCTCCTCCACGAGTTCCAGCGCCGCAAGGTCCACATTGCGATCGTGCTCGATGAGTACGGCGGGACCGCGGGCCTGGTCACGATCGAGGACCTGCTCGAGGAGATCGTGGGCGAGATCCAGGATGAATACGACGTGGAGGAGCCGATGGTGGTCCGGCTGTCGGACCACGAGGCCCGCGTCGACGGCCGGGCCGACGTCGACGAGCTGCTCGAGCTGTTCGACCTCGACCTCAAGCTCGAGGACGCCGAGGAGTACGACACGGTCGGTGGCCTGATGTACCACCGCGTCGGTGGCGTGCCGGCGCCGGGCGACTCGATCGAGGTGGACGGACTCCGGCTCACCGTCGAGACCACGGATGGCCGGCGCGTCGGCAAGGTCCTCGTGACGCGCAAGGTCGGGACCGCCGCGGACCCGGGGACCGGCGATGCGAATGTCGGCGAGGCCGCCGCATCGTCGTCCTCGTCCCGCCGGAACGAGCGCCGAGGCTCCTCGAAGCGCTGATCCGTCTTGCCCGAGGGACCGAAAGGCGGCACGGACCCACGAGCGGATCCAGCCGGCGCAACCCGACGACCCTTGGCGATCGGCGTGATCGCCAAGTGATCAGAATCGCGCGATCGGGACCACAACGGGCGGACAGATCGACCTCGAAGGCCTCGGTGGGCGCCTGGTCGTGCTCCGCGACGCGCCCCCACGCTCATGCCCAGCGTCCAGGGGTCGGCACCGCCCGGCCGGGGCGGTGCTTCAGCGATCTAGCGCCCGAATCTGCTCATGTGGTGAACATCGCGGCGCCTGATCGAGCCATCTCCGCGGCCGGAGCCCACGAGCACGCCGGCGCGGCCTCAGGCGCTGATCACCGAGCGGACGATCTCCTCGAGGCGCTCGCGCGGCTCGCGCTCGATCGTGCCGGCGGCATCGAGCGTCCCGAGCGCGCGGTCGCGGTGGAGGCGAGCCTGGTCGCGCGTGTACTCCCGGGCGCCCGTTCGCTCGAGGATCTCGACGATCTCTGCAACGTGCTCGGGGATGAGGCGGCCGTTCGCGTAGAGGGCCGCGAGCCGGATCCGGTCGCCGGCCGAGCCATGCTCGAAGGCGTAGATGACCGGCAGGGTCTTCTTCTTGCGCGGCACGTCGGTCGGCTCCTTGCCCGTCGCAAGCTCCCGGCCCCAGATGCCGAGCAGGTCGTCGTTGAGCTGGAACGCGATGCCGAGATCCCAGCCGAAGGCGCGGTAGCGCTCGATGACCGCCTCGTCGCCGGTCGCGAGGATGGCGCCGGCCTGGATCGACGCCGAGATCAGGGCTGCGGTCTTGCGGCCGATCATGTCGAAGTACAGCTCGACCGAGAGGCCGTCGTCGTGCTCGGCCATCCAGATGTCGAGGTACTGGCCCTCGCACAGCGCCACGCACGTGTCGTCGTACAGCCGCATCAGCCGCAGGACGGTCCGATCGGGAAAGCCGAGATCCGTCAGTCGATGGAGAGCGATCCGGCTGAGGCTGAACAGCATGTCGCCGGCGTTGATCGCCTGGGGGATGCCGTGCAGGGCCCACAGCGTCGGTCGGTGGCGACGCTCGCGATCGTCGTCCTCGATGTCGTCATGCACGAGGCTGAAGTTGTGTCCGAGCTCGACCGCTGCGGCGCCGGGCAGCGCGCCGCGGTGATCGCCGGTGATCGAGGCGTAGGCGAGGAGGCCCAGGAGAGGCCGCATGCGCTTCCCGGTCGAGCCCGAGCCGTCGAGCCCGAGGTGGTAGCGGCACATCTCGTACACCCCGGCGGTGGCCGGGTCCGAGCCCTCGACGAGGCGCAGGATCTCCGCCTCCGTGTCGGCAATGAGCTCGGCGATGTCAGGGCGGGTCGTGAGGGCCATCGCGGCGAGTGTAGCCGGGCCCCGGCAAACGTGCGCGGCCGAAGTAGCGCGTTCGCAGCCGTGTGGCGGGATTCGAGGCCGGGCCAGGCAGACAGGGGTGACTTCGTGCCACCAAGTCCTCAGGCGACTACTCGTCTCGCGATCGCGGTCATCTCGTCGCCAGGTGACTGATTGGCAGAGTGCCAGCGTCAGTCCAGGCTCCAGCGAGGCGCTCACCTGGTGGGCCGACTGGACGTGCAGTCGAGTGGAGACTCAGTGGCCAGATCTCGATGCGCCGGCCGCGCTGCGGTGGTCGCGGAGGGGCGCGTTCGCGCTCCGCAGACACGGTGTACCGTCACGAGGTGCCGGCCCCCCGTCGATACGTCACCGAGGCGATCGTCCTCTCGCGCTTCGACTATGGCGAGGCGGATCGGATCCTGACCCTCATCACGCCCGGCGGCGGCAAGCTCAAGGCGATCGCGAAGGGCATCCGCCGGCCGACGTCGCGCATCGGCGGGAGCCTCGAGCCGTTCGCCGAGCTGCGGGTCGCGCTGGCCCAGGGCCGGACGTTCGAGGTGGTGACCCAGGTCTCGGTCATCCACCCCTGGCTCAACCTCCGCGATGATCTCGTGTCGTTCGGAACTGCCTCGTATCTCGCCGAGCTGGCCAACGGCACGCTGGAGGAGCGCCACGCCAGCGAGAGCGTGTATCTCCTCCTGAAGCGGGCTTACGAGATCCTCGACGCCGGGATGGCACCCGGGCGGGTCGCCCGGTGGTTCGAGATGCATCTCGCCGACGAGCTCGGCGTGCGCCCCGAGGTCGACCGCTGCGTCGAATGCGGTCGCCTGCTCGAGGCCGACGAGCGTTACCGCTGGATGCCGCCGCTGGGCGGCGTCCTGTGCGAGCGCTGCCCCGGGCCGCCGTTCGAGCGCGCGGGCCTGACGCTCGAGGCGCTCAAGCTGCTCAAGGCCTACCAGCGCCAGGACGTCGAGGCGCTCGCCGGGCTGCGGATCCGGCCCGAGATCGAGCGCGAGGTCGAGATCGGGATGCGCGAGTTCCTGGCCTACTCGCTCGATCGCAAGCCGCGCTCGCTGGCGTTCCTCGACGAGGTCCGTTTCGCCGCGCCGCACGACCTCCACCCGCTGCCGCCCGGCGCAGTACCGTGACGATGTGGGCGAACCGTCGGGTCTGGTCGAATTCGGCGCGCGATTTCGCGGGCAGCTGATTCGGCCGACTGATCCAGACTACGAGTCGGCCAGGCTCGTCGACAACGCCGCGATCGACCACCACCCGGCGCTGATTGCGCGCGCGCGGGACGCGAGCGACGTGGTCTATGCGGTCGAGTTCGCACGCTCGTCTGCGCTGCCGCTGGCCGTCCGCTCGGGCGGCCACAGCGTGGCAGGACATTCAACCGGCGACGGCGTCTTTGTGCTCGACCTCTCCACCATGACGGGCCTCGCGATCGACCCCGATGCCAGGACGTGCTGGGCCGAGCCCGGAGTTCGCGCTGGCGCCTACACGAAGGCGGCATACGACTTCGGCCTCGCCACGCCGTTCGGCGATAACGGACGGGTGGCTATCGGGGGCCTCACCCTGGGTGGGGGAATCGGCTGGCTCGTCCGGAAGCACGGCTTGACGATCGACAGCCTGCTTGCCGTCGAGCTGGTGACCGCGCAGGGAGCGCGCCTCGTCGCCACGATCGATGACCACCCGGACCTGTTCTGGGCCCTGCGCGGCGGCGGCGGCAACTTCGGTGTCGCGACGCGGTTCAAATTCCGACTCCATCCCATCGGCTTGACGCTGCACGGCACGATCGCGCTCCCCCTGACTGGCGCGGTCATGGGCGACCTCGTCCGCGTCGCGCTCGCGGCCCCCGACGAGCTGACCCTGATGCCGGCAGTGCTGCCGGTCCCGCCAATGGACGAGATCGACCCACAGCACCACGGCCGGCCGGCCGTGTTCGTGGATCTGCTGTGGGCAGGCCCGAAGGATGCCGGCGAACGTGCCATCGCCCCGATCCGGGCCCTCGCCAAGCCACTTTTCGATGCGGTCTCTCAGGAGCCATACCCGGCCGTCTACCCGGAGCCCAAAGGCATCCGGGAGTCCTGGACGTCGCGCGCGATTTTCCTCGACGTCATGGATCAGGAGACGGTCGCGATCATCGAGCGTTCGATGGCAACCGCCCCGTCTGCGAGCGCCCTGGCGCAGCTTCGGATCCTGGGCGGGGCGGCCGGCCGGGTCGCTCCCGAATCAACAGCGTACGGTTGGCGGGACCGAAGCGTCCTGTTGTGGATCATCGCGGACTTCGGCACCGCGGACCCACGCGATCTGCCCCGCCATGCGGCATGGGCCGCCGCGTTCGCCGACGCCTTGCGGGCGAAGGGATCGGCGACGTACGTGAATTTCATGGCCGACGAAGGTCCCGAAGGCGCTCGGTCTGCATATCCCGCTGCGACGTGGTCCCGACTGCGGCAGCTCAAGCGCCGCTACGATCCTGAGAACCTGTTCCGCCGCAACCAGAACATCCCGCCGGCGTGACCACCTGCGCAAGATCGGTGAGTCCAGCGAACGAGGAGCCACGATGACAAGCAAACCTGACATCTCCCCCGGCAACTGGGCCGCGCTGGTGTCGGCGGCTCCAGCGATCGCCCGCGCCGTCAGCGCTTCGGCGGGCTCGACCGGCCAGTCCGAGGCCGAGCTCGACGCGTTCGTGCAGTTCGTCTCCGACGCCACGGTGTCCCACGACGGCCGCGACGTGCTCGGCCAGCTGGTCGGCGACGTGGGCAACCTGCTGGCGATCGGCGTCGAGCCCGTGAGCGGCGACCCGTACATGGAGGGCCTCGAGCAGGCCCGTCGTGCGGGCGCGATCGTGGCCGTGGAGCTCGAGCCGTCGGAGGCGGTTGCGATCCGGGCGTGGTACCTCGCCGCGGCGCAGCGCGTTGCGGAGGCGGCCAGCGAGGGCGGCGTCCTCGGCATCGGGTCCACCGACGTCACCACCTGGGAGCGCGAGACGATCCAGGCCATCGCCGACGCGCTCGGAGCGAACGCGCCTGCCGATCCACCGTTCGAGCCGCCCGCCACGCCGGCCTGAGGCGCAACGGCGCGCAACGGAGCCGCAACGGACCTGCAACGGCGCAAATCGGCTGAGCGACTGACCCTGCTAGGATCGGGCGGCCTACGCAGCCCTCGACCGTCCCTTCCACGGCCGGCCGCCAACGGGAGTCCCAGCGCGTGACGCTCCCCACCAACGAAGAACCTCGCGATGGCGCGCGCGCCGCTCCCAACTCCGAGATCGACCCGGGCCCCGCGGTCGCCGAGCTCGACACCATTGTCTCGCTCTCGAAGCGCCGCGGCTTCGTGTTCCCGAGCTCCGAGATCTATGGCGGGATCAACGCCGTCTGGGACTATGGGCCGCTCGGCGTCGAGCTGAAGAACAACGTCAAGCGCGCCTGGTGGCGCGCGATGGTCCAGGAACGCAACGACATCGTTGGCCTCGACGCGGGCATCCTCATGCATCCCCAGGTCTGGGTCACGTCAGGCCACGTCGGGTCGTTCAGCGACCCGATGGTCGAGTGCCAGACCGACCATCGTCGGTTCCGGTTGGACGAGCTGCGCGGCGCCGAGAACCTCACGGCGACTGACCTGGCCGACCCGACGATCGTCGACCGCCTGAACCTGCGCTGCCCGGTCGACGGGGGGCCGCTGAGCGCGCCCCGCAAGTTCAACCTGATGTTCAAGACGTTCATGGGTCCCGTCGAGGACGACGCAGCCAGCGTCTACCTGCGACCGGAGACGGCCCAGGGCAGTTACGTCAACTTCAAGAACGTCCAGCAGGCGTCGCGCAAGAAGCTCCCGTTCGGGATCGCCCAGGTCGGCAAGAGTTTCCGCAACGAGATCAGCCCCGGCAACTTCGTGTTCCGGATGCGCGAGTTCGAGCAGATGGAGATGCAGTACTTCGTCCGCCCCGACGAAGCCGCGGCGATCTTCGAGCAATGGCTGCCGCGGCGCTGGGACTGGTACACCGGGTACGGAGTGAACCCGGCGCGGCTCCACTTCCGCGAGCACGCCCCCGACGAGCTCGCGCACTACGCGAAGAAGGCCGTCGATGTCGAGTACCGCTTCCCGTTCGGCTGGAAGGAGCTCGAAGGGATCCACAACCGCGGGGACTTCGACCTCTCCCGCCACCAGGAGGCGTCGGGCGAGAATCTGGAGTACTTCGATCCGGCAACCGAGCAGCATTTCATCCCGTACATCGTCGAGACCGCGGGAGGCCCGGATCGGGCCGCCTTCACGTTCCTGATCGATGCCTATCGCGAGGAAGAGGTCCGCGGCGAGAAGCGCGTCGTCCTGGGGCTCCACCCCGATCTCGCGCCGTACAAGGTCGCCGTCCTGCCGCTGCTCAAGAAGCGCCCCGAGATCGTCGAGGTCGCGCATAAGCTGCGCGACGATATCGCCCGCGACCTCATGGCGGTCTACGACGACACCGCCGCGATCGGCAAGCTCTACCGCCGCCAGGACGAGATCGGCACCCCGTGGTGCGTCACGATCGACGTCGAGTCGCTCGAGGACGGCGCGGCGACCATCCGCGACCGCGACACGATGACCCAGGAGCGCATCCCGATCGAGGGCATCAAGCGCGCGATCCTCGATCGGATGGCCGCCGCGCGCGGGTAGCGCCCCGCGGCGTAGAGCCGAGCGTGCGGGGCTAGACTCGCCCGATCGACAGGAGGAGGGAATCGGCGTGGCCGTGACGATCCGGAAATGGGCGACATTCATCGAGGAGATCCACGAGGAAGGCGGCAGGCCGCTGGCTCGCCCGCTCCGGAAGGCCGCCGTGGCGGTCGTCGTGAAGAACCCCTACGCGGGCACGAACGGCGATGACCTCAGCGTGCTGATCGATTTCGGTGAGTTTCTCGGCGAGGAGCTGATGCGACGCGCCAAGGCGGCGCTCGGGACGCCCGTCGAGGCTTACGGCAAGGGCGGCATCGTCGGGGAAGCCGGCGAGCTCGAGCAAATCGCCGCGTGCCTGCACCCCAAGTTTGGCGCGCCGACCAGGTCGGCCGTCGGCGGCGTGTCCATCCTGCCGTCGGTCAAGAAGCGCGGCGCGATGGGCGCGACCCTTGACATCCCCGTCCACCACATCAAGGCGATGCTCGTCCGGTCGCATTTCGACGCGATGGAGATCCGGGTCCCCGACGCGCCGGCCTCCGACGAGCTGCTGCTGGCGCTCGCCGTCAGCGACGGCGGCCGGCCGCACGCGCGCGT
>JBBQFS010000018.1:0-26974 GCA_038322255.1 Candidatus Limnocylindrales bacterium
CCCGATCCCGCACCCCCGCCCGAACCCGCAACCCAGACCGACGCCGCAACCTAGCCCGATCCCGCAACCCAGCCCGAACACGCAACCCAGCCAGAACCCGCAACCCAGCCCGAACCCGCAACCCAGCCCGAACCCGCAACCCAGCCCGAACCGACGCCCGAGCCCGAGCCGCAGACGGCGTCCGAGGCCGAGCTCGAGGCGGCACCAGCCGCCGATGCCGGCGCCGAGGGCGAGGCCGGAGAGGCCCCCGGGTCCGAAGCATCCGACGAGGCTCCCGACGGGGCGCCCATCGACCTTCCGGTGTCGTCCGAGCCGGTGTCGGTCGGTCGGATGTTCGCGGACTCGATCCGGCGGGCGGGCGTCCGATGGGCCTTCACCGTGCCTGGCGAGAGCTTCCTCGGGCTGCTGGAGGGCCTCGAGGCGGTCGGCATCAACGTCGTCGCGACGCGGCACGAGGGCGCCGCGGCGTTCATGGCCGAGGCCCACGCCCAGCTGACCGGCCGGCCCGCGGCATGCATCGGCACGCGCGCCGTCGGCGGCACCAATCTCGCTATCGGCATCCACACCGCCTACTCCGACTCGAGCCCGATGTTCGCGTTCGTGGGGCAGGTCGAGCGAAAGTCCCGCGGTCGCGAAGGCTTCCAGGAGATCGACGTCACCGAGACGATCGGCCGGCTCGCGAAGTGGTCGGCCGAGCCGACCGACGTGACCTCCGCCGTCGAGGCGGCGGTGGAGGCGGTCGATCAGGCCCTCAACGGCCGGCCTGGGCCGGTCGTGCTGTCCGTCGCGGAGGACCTCCTCGACGAGCAGGTCCCGGCCGGGATGATGCCGCTCCTGACCCGGGTCCCGCCGCCCCGCCCGAGCGACGACGAGGTCCGCGACGTGCTGCAGCTTCTCGCCGGCGCCGAGCGGCCCGTGATCCTCGCGGGCGCAGGGGTCCTCCGGGCGCGGACCTCCAACGACCTCGTCCGCCTCGCCGAGCTCCTCCGGATCCCGGTGATCGCATCCTGGCGGCGCGGCGACGTGATCTCGAACGATCATCCGCTGTACCTGGGCATGACCGGCTATGGCTCACCCCCAACCGTCAAGGAGCGCCTCGCGAGCGCGGATGCTGTGCTCGTGATCGGCTGCCGGCTGGGCGAGATCACGACGCACGGCTGGACCGTGCCCGCGGCCGGTACCCACTGGGCCCATGTGGACATCGCGCCTGGCCGCGTCGCGCTCGACCTTCCGCCCGCTGCGATGACGGTCACCGCCGATGCGCGGCTGTTCCTGCGTGCCGCAGTCGCCCGGCTCGAGACCCGCGGCGTGCTCGATGCCGCCGGCGCCGACGCCCGATTGGCGCGGAATGCCGAGGACCGTGCGGTCTGGGAGGCGGCCACGGTCATCGACGATCACCCTTGGGGCGGCCCCGGCGTGCATCCCGGCAAAGTCGTCACGACGCTCCGCCAGCTCCTCCCCGACGACGGCATCGTCACCACCGATGCCGGGAGCTTCGGCACGTGGGCGGCGCGCGGGTTCCGGTTCCGCCGTCCGGGCACGTTTCTCGGCTCGACGTCGGGCGCGATGGGCTACGGCCTTCCCTCCGCGATCGCCGCCGGGCTCGTGCACCGGGATCGGGCGGTCGTCGCGATGGTCGGGGACGGTGGGCTCGGGATGACGCTCGCCGAGGTCGAGACGGCGGTCCGGAGCGGCCTCAAGACGATCGTGCTCGTGTTCGACAACCAACGCTACGGCATGATCCGCACGTACCAGGAGCGCCGGCCGGGTGCCGCGGCCGTGGCCACCGATCTCGGACCGATCGACTTCGCCGCGGCAGCACGGGCGCTCGGCGCGCGCGGCGTGCGGGTCGAAAACGATGCGGCCTTTGAGCCAGCCCTCCGCCAGGCCCTCGTCTCGGATCGACCGACGGTGATCCACCTCATCGTCGATCGGCGCTGGGAGGGCGTCGACAGCCGCCCTGCGTGAAATTCAGTCCCTGGGCTCACGCGCCGCAGCACCGTGGCGAGGCGCCGGCGAGCTCGTGGCAGACGGTTTCCGGACGTGACGGGAGGCTTGAAGGGCGTGCTCCGCGGCTTGCAGAGGTCTTGCAACCAGCGCTCAGCCCTCGATCTATGGGGCGCCGTCCGGCATGCTGGGTCGGAGAGGACCGCAAATCGGAGGTCATGACCATCCAGCCCCGCGTCTCGGCAACGACGAATCTCGTCGACCGTCCCCGATTGGGGACGCTCGAACGTTCGGCCTCCAACGTCGCGGACGCCGTGGCCAAGCGCATCCGCGGCACCAAGTGGGCCGTCGCGGAATCGGGCTACCGTCAGCTGATCGAGGCGCTTGGCGTCGCCGTCTACACGACGGACCCCGACGGGCGGATCACGTTCTTCAACGACGCCGCGGCGGCCTTCTGGGGCCGCCGACCGGAGCTCGGCGAACTGTGGTGCGGCTCCTATCTCCTTTTCTGGCCGGACGGCCGGCAGATGGGGCATGCCGAATGCCCGATGGCGATCGCCCTCCTCGAGGGCCGCGAGCTACGCGGTGTCGAGGCGATCGCGGAGCGGCCCGACGGCTCACGCGTCTCGTTCAGCCCATACCCGACGGTCCTCCGGGATCCCGATGGCACGGTCGTCGGCGCGGTGAACGTGCTCGTCGATATCAGCGACCGGAAGCGGGCCGAGGACGAGGTTCGCGCTACGGCGGAAGCCCTGCGGGCGTCGAACGCGGTCAAGGACGAGTTCCTCGGGCTCGTGTCGCACGAGCTGCGCACGCCGGTGACGACGATCTTCGGTAACGCCCGGCTCCTGCGGGACAAGGGCGATCGGCTCGCGGCCGAGGACCGGGAGACGATGATCGCCGACGTCGCGGGCGAGGCCGAGCGCCTCCTCGGCGTCATCGAGAACCTCCTGCTCCTGACCCGTCTCGAATCCGGGATCCACCCCGATCCGGAGCCACAGGTCCTGGCCCATGTCGCCCGGCTCGTCGTCGGCTCGTTCGGCCGGCGTCACCCGGGTCGGACGGTCGAGCTCACGAGCGAGCCCCGCCACGTCATCGTCGAGGCTGATCGGCCGTACCTCGACCTGATCTTCGAGAACATGCTCGGCAACGCCGTGAAATACAGCCCGGCGGAGACGCCGATCGAGGTCGTCGTCCAGGCGACCGACAGCGAGGGCCAGGTCCTGGTCCTCGACCGGGGGATCGGGCTCCACGATGCCGAGATCGAGCGGCTCTTCGAGGCGTTCTATCGTGCCGACATGGCGCGGGGCACGTCCGCGGGGCTGGGCATCGGCCTCGCCGCGTGCCGGCGCGTCGTCGAGAGCCTTGGCGGCCGGATCTGGGCCGCGTCGCGCGAGGGTGGCGGGTCAGAGTTCGGGTTCGCGCTCCCGCTCGCTTGAGCCGGCCTGCTCGTCGGCACCGTCTCAGCCTGGCCCTCGCGGGCGATTCCTTCGCTTCGGCGGCTCCTTCGCGGCCCGCGCCTGCGTGTCCTGGATCTGCTTGAACACCTTGCCCATCCCGGGTCGCATCAGGGCGCGCGCCTCCGCGGCGGCGTCGCGATCGCGCCGCCGAGTCCGGGCCGCCTCGCGCGAGTCGATGTCACCGCCCTCCTGATCGGGCTTGTCGCCAGCTGCCATGACGAGATCGTCGGCCCGGCGAACGCTCTCGTCAACGGGCTCGGGTAGGCTCTTGGGCGTGGCAGCACGTCCCCCGGCAAAGCTTCGCGGCCAGAAGGCGGCAGCCGAAGGGTCGGCGGTCTCCCCCGACAAGCTCAAACGCGAGCGCGCCGGCACGTATCAGACGGTCGACGGCCGGTTCACGGTCGAGCAATCCTCGAGCGGCTGGCTGCTGCTCGACGCGGAGCAGACCGACGAGCTGGGGCTGCCGCTGGGCCGCGGCCCATTCGGCACGCTTGATGAGGCTCGCGAAGCCATCAACGCCGCTCGCTCGGGTCCACGCCCCACCTCGACCCTGGCCGGCCGCTCCTCCGCGGCCACGTTGCGCCCGGCACGACGCAAGGCCAAGGAGCCTCCCACACGTCGGGGCGTGGCATCAGCGGACTCCGGGGAGGACGCGCCGAACGGCGGCGCTGCAACTGGCGGTGCCTCGAAAACCAGGCTGCGAGCCCTCATGAAGCCGTCGGCCGGCGGCCGATCCGGCCCCGCGATCGTGATCCGCGAGATCCGCACGATCGATGGTGCTGGCCTGCGCGAGCTCTGGCGCGAGGTTGGATTTCACTCGATCGGCGACGACGACCGGAGCCTCGCCCGCCTGGCCCGTCGCAACCCCGGGCTCGTTCTCGTTGCCGCTGAAGGCTCGCGAATCGTCGGTTCTGCGCTCGGCGGCTGGGATGGGCGGCGCGGCTGGATGTACCACGTGGCGACGGCCGAGACGCATCGCCGGCAGGGGATCGCGACCCGCCTGGTCACGCAGATCGAGGCCGGGCTTCACGATCTCGACTGCCCCAAGATCAGCGTCATGGTTGGCGACGACAACGCCGGCGCCCGGGCCTTCTGGGCATCGCGAGGCTACTCGATGGCCCCAAACCGCCAGCTCTCGAGGATGCTGGCGACCGACTGATCGCCGCGCCTGCGATGCGCGCGCGACGCCCACGGTACGGGACAACCCTCGAAGCCAAGCGTCGAGGAGCGGGCGCCCCTCGGGCCGAGCCGGCGACCAATCCCCATCTCTCTATCATTCGGGCCATGAGCTCGATCGGCGACGCCGTCGCCAAGGCCAGCGCCTACCTCACGGAGCATCCGGACGAAGCCCGCTATCGCGACGGTCACGCCACGGCGCGGCTCGCATCAGGCCTCGTCGTGGGCGTTTCGGGACCCGGCGAGGAGCTCCTCCGGACGGACATGCCCCGCGGGATCGCCGGGGCCGGGTCGGTGCCGTCCCCGGGCTGGTACTTCCGAGCCGCCGCCGCGTCGTGTGTCGCGTCGCTGATCGGGATTCGCGCCGCCGCGCTGGGCATCGAGCTCCCGGCCGGCGGTGTCGAGGTCACGGTCGACAGCGAATCCGATGACCGCGGCATCCTCGGCCTCGACGCCGCGATCCCCGCGGGTGCGCTGTCGATGAAGATCAAGGTTTCGATCGGCCCGGTGGCTGTCGACCGACCGGCGATCAAGGCGTTGGTGCAATGGGCCGTCGACCACTGTCCGGTGACCGACACGGTCCGCCGAGCTGTCCCGATCGAGGTCGAGCTCGTCTAGCGGCCGCTCGTCGTGTCGTGAGGGAAAACCGATTCGATCCGCCGCAGGGCGCGGAAAACTGAAGCCATCACGACGCCGGTGAGCAGGACGAACAGCACGATGGATGACACCAGGCCCGTGATGCCGGCGATCGGCGGGTTGTGCGTCAGCAGCATCGCGACCACCGCGACGAGCACGCCCGATACCGCCGAGCAGATGACTCCGAGCATGCCAGGGGTCGTGGTGAGGCCATGGAGGATGTTGGCGAGCAGGCCGAACTCGGCCGGGCCGTAGAACGACAGCACGGAGTCGATGTCGTCGTGATGACCCGAGACGAAGTACGGCTCCAGGCCCGGGACCATCTCGTGGTAGGCGTGCCGGATTCGGTTCATGCCCTGCAGGTACCGGATGTCCTCGTTGCTCGCCGCAGCGATGCGACCGAGGCTTGCGAACCCGACAAAGAGGTTCAGACCGAGCAACACCGCGGCGACCATGAGGAAGCCGTCGCTGAAGCCCGTGGCGGTAGCCACGAGGCCGAGGGCCACCAGCGTGGCCGAGAGGAACGCCAGGAACATGCCGGCCCTCGCGAAGGCCTCGTTGTAGACCAGGGAGCGAGCCGACAGGAGGCTCCAGTGCTCGGTGGTCAGGATCGCCAGGGCCCGCGGATCATCGAGGGCGCCCGGGGGCTCCTGCTCGCGGGTCGGTCCACGTTCGGGGTGGCCGCCCTGGGCGTCGCGCATAGGCGCCTCGGCCGGCGGGCTCGAGAGCGATCGTTCGTCCATCATGCCTCGCGCCCTCGCTCAGCCGCCCGAGACGGCAGGAATCACGTGAATCACGGCACCCGGCGGGACCGCCGTCCCCAGCGTGGCACGTTCGCCGGCGACGAAGACGTTGATGTGGGTCCGCAGGCTGGGACCGGCGTCAACGAGGCGATTCCGGATTCCGGGGACCTGCCGATCCATGTCGACGATGACGTCCGCGACCGTGGCACCGGTCGCCTCCAGCCGCCGTGGCGCACCCGGGAACAGGCCGACGAGCGAGCGGGGCAGATGGACATCCGCCACGTCAGTCGAACTCGGCAGCGGCGTCAGTCGACGACCGCCGCCGCAACCGACCAGATTGCCGGCAGATTGTCGGCGATCAGGCGCCACGATTGGCCCTCGTCGCGGCTGCCGTACAGCTGTCCGGTGCTCGTCCCGAAATAGACCCCGACGGGATCCAGGCGGTCGACCGCCATCGCCTCGCGCAGGACGGCGATGTAGGCGTTGTCCCGGGGGAGTCCGTCGTCACTCCGCTTCCACGAATCGCCACCGTCGTTGCTCCGCCACACGGCCGCATGCCCTTCCGGCATGTACCGGCCCTGATCCGGCTCGCTCAGCGGGATCGTCCAGACCGTCTTCGGGTCGCGCGGATGGGCGCCAATCGGGAACCCGAACTGCGTCGGCAGCCCGGCGGTGATCTCCTCCCACTGCCGGCCGCCGTCCATCGATCGGTACACGCCGCAGTGGTTCTGCTGATAGAGGTGCTCGCCACCGTCCGCAGCCATGACCATCTTGTGAACACACTGCCCGAACTGGGGGTCGGGATTGGGGTCGAAGTCAGCGCGGACACCCTTGTTCCGGAGCTCCCAGGACGTCCCGCCATCGCGAGTCTCGAAGGCCCCCACGGACGAGATTCCGACCCACAGTCGATCGGCGTCGGTGGGGTGGGGGACGATCGAATGGAGACACAGGCCGCCGTTGCCGGGCTGCCACTCCGGTCGGGTTGGGTGGTTGGTGAGGCCTTCGACATGCTGCCACGTCAGTCCCGCGTCGCGGCTGCGGAAGAGGCCCGCTGGCTCAACGCCGGCGTACAGCGCGTCCGTGCCGGCCGTGAGGTTCCAGATCGTCGTGATCTTCTCTCCGTCGTCGCCGTACGTCAGGCCCTCGCTGGAGTGGCTCCAGGTCGCGCCGAGGTCGTCGCTGCGCCAGACCGCCGGGCCATACCAGTTGTTGCCGCCGGCAGCGAGCAGCGCGCCCGTCGCCGGATCGATGATCGCGTCGTGGATGGGCCAGCCGTCACACAGCGGGCCACGGACCTCCCAATCGTCCCGGCTCGTGTCGCCATCGAGCACGAACAGGCCCTTCCGCGTGCCGACGAGCAACGCAGTTGTCTCGGACATTCTCACTTCCTCCGGATCAGCTCGCGGCGCCCCTGGCCGCCGGCTTTCGTGGTCTACCCTCAGACTACCCGACGGAGGCGGAGCAGGGATGACGCTGATCAGCCTGGACTACCTGTACACGCCGAGCGACGATGTCGCCGCCGACATGCGCTATCTCGTCGACGTGCTGGGCGGCGATCTGGGATTTGCGATCGCCGATGGTGGCATCCGCGTTGCCATGGTCACCCTTGGCGGGCCCCCGGCGATCCTGCTGACGGATCACCTTGAGGGCGACCGCCCCATCCATGTTTACGCCGTCGACGATCTCGACGCGACCACCCGCAACCTCGAGGGCCGAGGCTGGCAGCAGGAGCGAGCCCTCGAGCTCCCCCCGGGACCGGCGGTCACGTTCCGGACGCCGGGCGACCTGCGGCTGGCGATCTACGAGCCGACCCGACCGTTCGTCATCGATTCATTCAGGGGCCGGCACGACTTCTGATTCAGTTCGCCGCGGCTCAAACCACGGGATGCCCGAACGGGCAAGAACCGTGCCCGGAGGTTGACTCGGCGGCTGCACGTTCGGATGCTTGGCGAAGGATGGATCCGGAGTACCGATCGTGACGGTGCATGCCCCCGCCCAGCGCCTGCCGGCCCCGGGTTGGTCGAGGCGGAGTGCCGGGTCGATGCGGGCGCGCGGCGGTACGCGCGACCGGATACTCGAGCTCCAGCGCCTTGCCGGGAATCGCGCCGTGAGTCAGGCCCTCCGCCCGACCGTCCAGCGGGATGAGGACGAGAGCGCGCCCGACGTCATCTCGGGAGCCGACAAGGCCGCCACGCCTGCCCCGAAACGGACGACAGGGTTCCTCGGCCTCAATCCCGGCGCCGACAAGGAATCGGCCAAGCTGAAGAAGAACACGAAAGAGGACGTCCTCGAATCGTTCAATGACCCCGTGGCCGAGGCCCGATTCAAGAACGATCCGGAGATCTTCGACTTCGTCGAGGAGCTCGGGATCACCATCGGCGACTTCGCCCGCTGGAACGCGGCAACCGACGTGCTGCTGCAAGCCAACAAGCACCTGCGCGAGCAGCTGGCCGACATCATGCGCTGGTTCGACAAGGCCGAGCGAGGGGACATCAACCTCGACAGGCTCGTCCTTTCCGGCCACAGCAACGGCGTCGAGCTCTGGGGCGAATCGCAGGTCGGAAGAGAGAGCCAGCCGGGAACGATGCTCATCGACCGTGACCTCGACGGGATCGCCAAGGTCTTCCCGAAGGCAGCCGCCCAGGTGGAGGACATCATGTTCTCGGCCTGTTTCTCGATCAATGCCGTCCTGCTCGTCATCAAGGTCTTCCCGAACCTCAAGACCGCCTGGTCATACAGCAACTTCTCACCGAACGTGGAGCAAGGCTCCCCTGAGCACGTTGCCGAGTTCACCCGGGCGACCGAGGGGAGCGGCACGCTCAAGAAAACCAACCGCCGCGGCTCGAGCGCGTTGTGGACGAAGGAGAAGGGCTTCGTGGTCGGCGACCCGAGCCTCGCGGCCGCCGGCCCGTTGTACACCGAAGCGATCCGCAAGTTCAGGGAGATCGCTCAGCCGATGTACGACGGCTCGGGCCCGGACCTGACCTCGCCGCAGCTCATGCCGGCCTACATCGCGGTCCAGCAGATGATCGCCCATCCGGGGACGCCCGCGGATCGCAAGAAGCTTGGCGAGAGCGTCATGCAGATCCTGCTGCGCCTGCGCTTCTGGCCCATCACGCGGGAGCGATTCGGCACCGACTACCACGACAAGCTCCAGCCCGCGTACGACGCCCTGGAGATGACGCAACCGGAATGGAAGTCGATGACCCGCAAAGCCGTCAAGGCGCACGTCGACGCCGTGATGAAGACGCTGGAGACCAAGCCCGACGCGAAGCCCTACAAGGCCCTGCTCGAGCAGTATCTCAGCAAGGGCATCTTCGGCCTCCAGGACAACGACATCATCAGGCACGACTGGTTCTGACGGGCGGCATGCGGGGATAAGCGGCGCGAACGCTCGCGATAACCCCGGCGAAAGCGGACGGGCGTAGATTCCGGGTGAACCAGACCGGAGGTATCCATGGCCGCCGCCGCCCCACCGCTCACCGCCGCTCCGCCATTCACCGGGTTCGAGCCGGCCGCGATCCAGTTCCTCGCCGACCTCGCCGAGAACAACGACCGGGCCTGGTTCCAGCCCCGCAAGGCGGAGTTCGAGCGCCTGCTCAAGGCGCCGATGGAGGCGTTGATCGCAACCCTCGCCGACCGGCTGGCGGCGCGCGGTGTGCCGATGCTGGCCGATCCGAAGCGCTCGCCCTTCCGGATCTACCGCGACACCCGCTTCAGCAAGGACAAGGCGCCCTACAAGGCCCACCTCGGGGCCACATTTCCGTGGGTCGAGGGCGCTTCCGAGGACGTCGAGGCCGGTGGCGATCACGACGAACGAGCTCGGGGCAACGGTGGCTATTTCCACTTCCAGCCAGGCGACATGTACGTCGGCGGTGGGATGTGGCACATGGAGAAGCCCCGGCTCGAGGCGTTCCGGGCGACCGTCCGCGACGATCCAGAGCGCGTGAAGGCGGCGGTCGAGTCGCCGGCTTTCGTCGGGTGGTTCGGCGGCGCTCGCGGCCGCGACGAGCTCAAGCGCGTGCCGCCGGGCTTCCCGCAGGACCACCCACTGGCCCACATGTTCCGCTGGAAGGATGTCGTGTTCGGTCGTCGCATGGCCGACGACGAGGTCCTGTCGCCGGACCTGCCCGACCGCCTCGCCGAGGGCTATGCCACCGCTGCGCCGGTATTCCGGTTCCTCGCGACCCTCGCCTGAAACCCGAGCCTCCGCGCGGACGCGGCAAGGAGCTCGGGGGGCGGACGCTCACGGAGCGTGAGCTCAACCGGGCTCTCCTGGCGCGACAGCTGCTCCTTGAGCGCTCGAGCGGGTCGATCGAGGACGCCGTCGAGCAGGTCGGCGGCCTCCAGACGCAATACGCGCCGTCGGGCTATGTGGGGCTGTGGACGCGACTTGCGAGATTCGAACGGGCCGAGCTCACGCGCGCGCTCGAGGACCGCTCGGTGATCCAGGCGACCCTCATGCGCACGACCATCCACATGATCTCGCGCCGCGAGTTCTGGCGTTACGCGATGGGCATCCGTCGCTCACGGCAGGGCTGGGCGGCACGTGTTCGGCAGCTCCCGCCTGAACGCACGCTTCAGTCGACGTCGGCTGCGCTGCGTGGCGCACTGAAGGACGGCCCGAAGACCGTCAAGGAGCTAGGCGAGCTGGCCACGGGCTTCGTCGGGTTGGTCGGCCTGTGGGTCGACCTGGTCCGCGTGCCGCCGTCGGGCACGTGGGCTCGCCGGCGGGCAGACCGGCTTGCGCTCGCGGAGGACTGGGTAGGCCCCAACGATGCCACCGAGGATGAGGGCCTGGAGCACCTCGTGCGAGCCTACCTTCGGGCATTCGGGCCGGCCGCCTGGAAAGATATTGGCTCGTGGGCCGGGATCAGTGTTACCGCGGCGAAACGGGGAGGGGAGCGCCTCGATCTGGTGCCCTACCGCGACCAGGCTGGGCGAGCGCTGGTCGATCTTGCGGACGCGCCGCTGCCGAGCGCCGACACCCTGGCGCCGGTGCAGTTCCTGCCCCACTGGGACGCGAACCTGCTCGTCCACGCGCGCCGCACCGGCGTCCTGCCCGAGGTCCATCGGCCGCGCGTCTTCTCGACGAAGAAGCCATTCTCGGTGGGCACCTACCTCGTCGATGGTCGGGTCGTCGGCGCTTGGTCGCTCGTCGACGGCCGGATCGAGCTCGATCCGTTCGAGGAGCTTGCGCCGGGCGAGCGCGTGGCCGTGGAGCGGGAGCGCCAGGCGCTCGAGGCATTCCACGCCTAGCCGTCGGCGTCGGCTGGACGACCGGGCTTGCGGCGGACATCGGGGCTAAGGTTCGACCATGCGATTTCGAGCAACGATCCTGCAGGCCGGCAAGACAGCCCTCGGCTTCGAGGTCCCCACCGAGGTTGTCGAGGCGCTCGGCGCCGGCAAGCGGCCGCCGGTCACGGTGACGATCAACGGCTATACGTACCGCAGTACCGTCGCCTCGCTCGGGGGCAAGTTCATGATCGGGGTCAGCGCCGACAATCGGGGCCCGGCGGGCGTCATGGGCGGCGAGGACGTCGAGGTCGATCTGCAGCTCGACACGTCGCCCCGTGAGGTGACGGTCCCTCCGGACCTCGCGGCGGCCCTTGCAAACGACCCCGCGGCGCAGCGAACGTTCGAGGGGCTGTCGTATTCGAACAAGTCCTGGCACACGCTTCAGGTCGAGGGGGCGAAGTCACCCGAGACTCGGAGCCGCCGCATCGAGAAGTCCGTGGCCGCGTTGCGCGACGGCCGGATTCGCTGACTCCGCCGGCGCTCTTCACTGGCGTGAGCATCGCTAGAGTGATCGCGTGACCGAGTCCACCTACCGCGTCCCCGGCGCGATCCTCGTCGAGCGCGAGCACAACCTCCCGCTCGATCACGCCGATGCCGATGGGCCGAAGATCACGGTCTTCACGCGCGAGGTCGCCGCCCCTGACGGTCTCGATCGTCCATACCTGTTGTTCCTGCAGGGCGGACCAGGCTACGAGGCGACCCGACCGACCGCACCGCCGTTCGGCTGGCTGAAGCGGGCCCTCGCCGACTACCGGCTCCTGCTCATCGACCAGCGTGGTACGGGGCGTTCGACGCCGGTCGGCGAGATCCCCGGCGAATCGCCCGCCGCGCAGGCCGCATACATGACGCACCTGCGCGCCGACGGGATCGTTCGCGACGCGGAGCTGATCCGACAGGAGCTCGGCGTGGACAGGTGGAGCATCCTGGGCCAGAGCTTCGGCGGGTTCACGTCGATGACCTACCTGTCGTTCGCGCCGCAGGGCCTGCGCGAGGCATTCATCACCGGCGGGCTGTCGCCGATCGGGCGCCCCGTCGACGACGTGTACTCGGCAACGTGGGTTCGGGCGATCCAGAAGAACCGCGAGTACTTCGATCGCTACCCGAACGATCGAGCGCGAGTCCGCGACATCGTTCGACAGCTCGACGAGGAGGACGTTCGTCTGCCGTCCGGCGACCGGCTGACCTCACGCCGTTTTTTGCAGCTCGGCTTCAAGCTCGGCATGAGCGACGGGTTCGAGCAGGTCCACCACATCGTCGAGCTGCCAATCGGTTCGCCGGGGTTCCTCCATGACATGGAGGCGGCCGTGGCCTTCGGTCGCAACCCGATCTACGCCACGCTCCACGAGTCGTCCTATGCCGACGGCGCTCCCACCCGGTGGTCCGCGGAGCGGACGATGCCCGCTGAAATCGCCGAGGAGCGCTGCTTCACCGCCGAGCACGTCTTCCGCTGGATGTGGGAGGACTTCGCCGGCCTCCGATCGCATCGTGACGCGGCAGGGATCCTTGCCGAGCATCAATGGCCGCACCTGTACGACGCCGAGCAGCTGGCGCGCAACGACGTCCCGGTCGCAGCGACGATCTACGTCAACGACCTGTATGTCGAGCGCGCCTTCGCCGTCGAAACCGCCGCGCAGATCAGGGGCCTGCGAGCCTGGGAGACCAACGAGTTCGAGCACAACGGACTGCGTGCCGACGGCGAGCGCGTCCTCGGCCGGCTGATCGACCTGGTTCGCGGCCGGGCCTGAGCCAATCGGTGTCGGCCTCGCCGGCGACTGCGACCCCGGAGGCTGCCACCGCGAGGTCGACGGTCAGTCCGGCCACGACCGACCCGGTCATGGTCCCGATCTGTCGCTCGCCATCGTCCTCGCCGAACACGTTGTCGCTCGAGAGGCTCACGCGAGCCATGTTGCTGACGCTCTGCTCGTAGCCCGAGGTCGCGTAGACGAGGGTCGCAGGTGTCCTTTGGCAGCGCGACCTGGGACGTGGCGAGGTCGAAGACCGGCTCGTCGGGGTGGGGGAGCGGCCGGCCCTCGAATGTGGAGGCGAGGGATCCGCGGGGCGGGGCTGTGGGCTCGTCACGCGAGGCCTCCTGGGCGGCGGTCGTCATGGGCGTCGTCATGGCGCACCGTGGGGCCGGTCCCTGAGGAAACACTGAGAGGTTCATCGCCCGCCAACGTCGCGAGCCAGGCCGGGCGAGAGGCCTAGAACGCTCGCTTCAGGATGACCAGCCCAACGAAGAACATGACGATCACCGCGGCCAGCATCTCCGGCGGCAGCGACGTGATGGTGTTCGTGGCGTCGTGAATGACATTGCCGACGGACGTGAAGACGTCGACCTGGCCGCCGAAGTCCGGCGCTCCCGCACCCCCACCAACCTGGCCCGCAGGACCGTTGTGGATGCCGCCGCCGTACTCGACCATCCGCGGATCATCGCACCCTACGCAAGCCGGTCGAATCGGATGCGCCCCGCCCGAAGGTCGGGCGGGGCGCTGGAGCGCGCGAGAAGGGTGTTCGTCAGCGGGGAGCGCCGACCGGCTGGAGCTTCGCCAGGAGCTCGTCGAGTCGGTTGAAGCCGTCCTCGACGCCCGAGCCCATCCCGGCCTCGACCATCGCGTCACGATCGGCGACCGACATGAAGATGGAGTGCGACTTGACCTTCGAGCGGCCGTTGCCGAGATCCTCGAGGACCTGCGTGTCGAGCGAGACCTTGCCCGGAGCGCCCTCGAACTCGAAGGTCTGGACCATGCTGTCGATGTGGAACGAGTGGAAGACGCCGTGGAAGGCGTACTCGCCCGAATCGCCGCGATGGATGTAGCGGTAGGCGCCACCATCGCGCGGCTCCCACTGGTCGACGGTCATCTCGTACTGGCGTGGCCCGAGCCACTGCTTGATGAGCTCGGGATCCTGGTATGCCCGATAGACGAGCTCTCGAGGGGCGTCGAACTCGCGCTCGATGTCGACGAACGGCTGGCCCGCGGGTGCGGTGATCGTGGTCTTGCCCATGACTCCTCCTACCTTTTTGCTTGCTGATTGCGTGACTTCCGGGGCGCCTTTGGGGCCTTGCCGGCCGGTCGGTCCGGTTTGCGGGTCGCCGGGGCCTGCTCCTGGAGCGATACGAGGACCTCGTCGAGAAGATCGAAGCGCTCGTCCCACAGGGCCTGATACCGAGCGATCCAGGTCGTGGCGTCGCGCAGCGATTCCGGCTCGAGGTGGCTGAGGCGGGCCGTTGCCCGACGGCTGCGCGAGATCAGGCCGGCGCCCTCGAGCACCTTGAGGTGCCGCGAGATTGCCGGCTGCGAGATGGAGAACGGGGCGGCGACGTCCCGAACTGCGAGGTCGCCTTCAACGAGGCGCGCGAGGATGGCGCGGCGGGTGGGATCCGCGAGCGCCCCGAACACCGAGCTGAGCCGGTCAACCGTCATTGATAACCACCGTGTTATGAAATGGCTTGGTTATGTAACTCGACCAGCCGCGTCCTGTCAAGCCCAGCAAGGACGGCCCTTGGGGGGCGTCGATGGCGTACGGTGAGACATGCATGGATGAGAGCGGACGGCGGCGAGGCATCCCGGGCCCGCTGTACGCCGTCGGGCCGGGCGGAGGCAGGAAGGGGAGGCGGGAGAAGCCAGGGGATCCCAACGTCCTGTCTGACGCGGCCACGCCGAATCGGCTGACGAGCGAGGTTGTCCGCCCTGCGAGCGTCCTCGGAGGAAGGCGCGAGGCGGTTCCCGATTCGCTGCAGCCCGCCGGCGCCTCAGCCCGGGCGCGGCGCCGGACACCGACCCTGACGACGCTGCTCTTCTTCGGCTTCCTTGCGTTCACCGCATTGCGTTTTGCCGGCCAGCTTCTCAATCAATCGATGTCGGCCCCGCCGGCGACTGCGACCCCGGAGGCTGCCACCGCAGGACCAGGGACCACCGAAACGCCCCTCAGTGCGGGCACCGTCGCCTTTGGGACGGCCTCCGACGGGAGCTGCGGTATGACCGGCGTGGACGTTTTGTTCAGCGCTGGCACCCGGATCTGGTGGTCGGCCCAGCTGGCGTCACTCCGGTCGGGCGATTCAGGGGCCGTCGTCATCGTTCGCCGGGATGGCAACGAGATCTCCTCCGAGAAGATGCCGCCCGCCGCGGCCGAAGCATGGGACCAGCTCTGCAGCACCGAGCCGGTCGCCGAGACCGGCGCCGGGACGTACGCCGTCGAGGTCTGGGATCTGGGCATGGACGTCCTGCTGGCAACCGGTGAATACCGCGTATCTGCGTAGCTCGGGCTCGTCGACGTTCGCGCCTGGCTCGCGAGCGACCAGGCGGGTTCGAGCTACCGACGGGCCGGCCGGCCCCGCCCGAAGTCGGTACCCTTGACCACGTTGCCGGAGCGATCGAGCGTTCGCCACACGCCGACCTGCTCGCCGCGATCGAACTGGGTAGAGGGCCACGTCCGGGGTCGGCTCCGCGGGGTCCGACATGGCATCGATGGTAAGGCGTAGGCTGGCGGTGATCGCAAGGTGAGAGGAGCGACTTCGATGGGTGACATCAGGGAGATGGCGGCGAAATTCGAGGAGGTCCTGAAGACCGGCGATTTTGCCGCAGTAGCCAAGCTCGCCAAGGACTACGCAACCGACGATTTCGTCGAGGAATGGCCGCAGTCGGGCGAGCGCCTGAGCAAGGATTCAACGGTCCGCCTGAGCGAGAGCTACCCCGAGATGTCGGGCACGAGCCCGAAGTTCAGCTACCGCCGGATGCTCGGTGGCGGCGACGTGTTCGTTATCGAAGGCACGATCGACTACGGCGACGGCGTCCCCGTGAGCTACGTCGGCGTCGGCGAGCTGCAGGACGGCAAGATCAAGAAGATGACCGAGTACTTCGCGAACCCATTCGAGGCGCCCGCGTGGCGAGCGCCTTTCGTCGAGAAGATGTAGCGCGGGCGGTCCCGGCATCGCGGGGCCGCAAACCCGCCTTTACATCGGTTCGAGGACGAAGAGCGGAATCTGGCGCGCCGTGCGCTTCTGGTAGGCGTCGTACTCAGGCCAGACTTTCACGGCGCGATCCCACCATTCGGCCTTCTCCTGGCCGGTCGCCTCATGAGCGCGGTAGTCCCGCTTGTCGGAACCATCGTGGAGCTCGACGTGCGGGTTCGCCTTGAGGTTGAAGTACCAGCGCGGGTTCGTGGCGGAACCGCCTTTCGAGGCGACCACGGCATAGCTTCCGCCGTGCTCGACGCGCATGAGAGCGGTTTTGCGGAGCTTGCCCGTCTTTGCACCGACGGTCGTGAGCACGATCACGGGCTTGCCCTTGAGCAAGCCGGCCTCGGCGCCATTGGTCGCCTCGTAGCGCTCGGCCTGTTCCCTGGCCCAGGCGCTCTTGCCCGGCGCGTACTCACCCTGCAGTGGCATCGACCGATCATGCCATGCGGCGTCGGCGCCGCATCCCACCGATCGGTGTAGGGTCGGGCCTCGCCCTCCAAGGAGGTCCGCGATGGACAAGATCTCTCTCTGCCTGTGGTTCGACGGCAAGGCCGAGGAGGCCGCCGAGTTCTACACCTCGCTCCTTCCCGATAGCCACATCGACCAGGTCGACCGGGCCCCCGCGGACAACCCGAGCACGCCGCAGGGCGCGGTGCTGACCGTCGGGTTCACGCTCGGCGGGCGCTCGTTCATCGGGTTGAACGGGGGACTCGATTTCACCTTCAATGAGGCCATTTCGCTATCGATCGACTGCGCCGACCAGGCCGAGGTGGACCGCTATTGGGATGCACTGATCGCCGACGACGGCGAGCCGGGCGCGTGTGGCTGGCTCAAGGACCGCTTCGGCCTGTCCTGGCAGGTCGTCCCGCGGCAGCTCGCCGAGATGTTCGGTAGCTCCGATCGGGTCGCGGCTGCGCGGGCGATGGAGGCCATGCTCAAGATGGGCAAGCTCGACATCGCCACGCTCCAGGAGGCCTTCGAGGGGCAGGCCGCCTAGCCTGGCGTAGTTGCCGCGGAGGATGTCGCATTGATCCTGATGCGACAGCCAGCCGAGGAGCAGCCGTCGGTATCATCGACACGATGGCAAAGCGAACGTGACCACCCTCAACTGGGACGGCTGTGTCAACGTCCGCGACCTCGGCGGGATCCCGACCGAGGACGGTCGATGGACGCGAAGCGGTTTGGTCGTTCGATCGGACAACATCGGCGGCCTGACCGCGGCGGGCTGGCAGGCTTTGGCGGACCACGGCGTCACCCGAATCGTGGACCTCCGCTGGCCGGAGGAGATCGCCAAGGACCCACCGCGCGACGTCGACATCGAGGTCGTGCACGTCTCCGTGCTCGGGCCGAGTCTGGAGTCGAGCATGGACTACCTGCGTCATCACGACGCCCACCTCGACGAGGCAGCCGAGGCCACTGACCACTATGTCTGGGCGTACGTCGATTTTCTCGAGCGGAATCGCGAGCGCTTCGGCCGCGCGGTCGCAGCGATCGCCGAGGCCGAAGGCACGGTGGTCGTCCACTGCATGGGTGGAAAGGACCGGACCGGGCTCGTGGCGGCGCTGCTGCTCCGGCTCGGCGGGGTGTCGCGTGACGAGATCGGACGGGATTACGCGCTGACCGGACCGAACCTCCAGGCCGGCCTCGAGGGCTGGCTCGCGTCGGCGCCCGACGACGTCGAGCGCGCTCGGCGGTCAAAGCTCAGCGAGACGCCGGCTCGGGCCATGGCGGAGGTCGTCACCGAGATCGAGCGCCGTTACGGCGACGTCGCGGGCTACCTTCGCGCGGCCGGGTTGGCCGAGGAGCAGATCGACCGTCTCCGGGACCGGCTCCACTGATGGCCAGGCGGATCAGCCCTCCGGAGTTCGTGACCGGCACGGGGCAGAACACGGGGCCGCCGACCGACGCTTCTGATCGATCGCCGGTCGCTGGCTCGGTCGCCGGCGCCGTCGGTCAAGGGACGTCGGGCGCGACCGGGTTGTCGCCGGCACCCTCGCGGTTGAACCATTGCCCGCCGTACGTCTTCAGCGCGCCTTCCTTCCGGTCCGCCGACAGGTCGCTCGCCTCGATCTTCTTGCGGAACGCCTCGAAGGACGAGGTACGCATCCGCTCGACGATCTGCTCCATCGTCTCCGCCGCCAGGATGCCTTCGAGGTTCGAGAAGACCGGCACCAGGCCGGCGGCGATCGGGATCGACTGCGTCGTCCCGAAGAGGTCCAGGTTGTGGCGGTCCATCTTCTCGGGCAGCAGGCCGCCGCGGAGCTCGTCCATGTAGGCGATCGAGCTGCACGCGGCAAAGAACCAGACCCGGTACTTCTCCGTATTCCAGGCGTTGTCGGCCTTCATCTCCTCGAGGTCGTTCTTCTTCCCGACCACGTAGTGGCTCCGGGCGACGGCGTCCGGGGCAACCAGGCGACCCGCCTTGTGAAGGGCCGAGTTCACGCCGATGACGAAGTTCTCGTAGGCGGATTTGTCCGGGTCGAAGTCAGGCCCGATGCCGCGGCGTGCATGGCCCGAGTACAGGGTCAGCTCGGATTCGTTGAGGCCCTTGGCGAACGCCGCCTTGGCCCCGGTCCCAGGCGGGACGAGCGTGATCGCGAGCGTGATCTCCTTCGTCACCCGCTTCCCGCCCTTGTCGGGATAGGTGACGGCGCGCTTGCCGGTCCAGGTCTCGGGCACGGAGAGCATGTCGTCCTTCTTGCCCTTCGGCTTGTCGCCTGCCGTGTCGCCCGAGGCATTGGCCGCGTCGGCGCCCCCGGCGGGTTTCGGCGCCGCACCGCCGCTTGTCATCGTCATCTTGTGGCTGTCGAACCACGCGTGGGCTTCCTCGAGCGACTTGGTGTGGCTCTGGCCCTCGTCATAGCCAATCGCGAGGGTCACATCGAGCCGGTCATCGGCGAAGAGGCGGGAATAGTCGAGGTAGTGCTGCTCGAGCTTGCCCGGCGCCGGCGCGCGCTTGTCCAGGGCCTTCATCGCCGTGGCGTTCAGGCCCTCGCCGTCGGTGATCCCGCTGTCGGTCCGGAACTGGCCGATCGCCGTCGAGGTCTCCGACCCGAACTTGCCGTCGTCCTTGTACCGAAGCAACGAGTAGCCGATGTCGAGGAGCGCCGTCTGCGCCGGCTTCACGACGGACTTCCTGTCCGACGCCGTGAGCGGCTTTCCGCCCGAGGCGATCTCCTGGAGGCGCGGCTCGCCGGTGAAGCGGACGTTCGTCAGGATGTAGGCGGCCGAGGCGTCTGCCGCGGCATCGCCGGAGCCTTTCGTCGCCGCGTCCGGGGGTTGGCGCTGGACGTCCAACTGTGCCGGGCGCATGAGGCTGACGGCAGCGGCATTGCCCGCCGACCGTTCCAGCGTCGCAAGTAACGCGATGCGCGCCGCGGCGTCGCCGCCGGCCGCGGCCTGCAGGGCGAGGGGGTTCGACGCCCACGACGCGACTGCTCGCGAGGGGGCCGTTGCGAGCGTGGGCGCGGGACCGAGCGAGCGCCGCATCCCTGGATCCCGGACACGCTGAAACCGGGGCGTCGACGCCATGGTCGGGAGCATCCGTGCTCGCCACGCACTGACGTCGCCATCGGCGGGCCGTCCTTTGGGCAGACCTCAAGCCTGAACGGGCAGGGGCTGGCATCATTCCGCGCATGGATTGGACCCTCGAAGTCGTGATCGTGCCCGTCAGCGACATCGACCGCGCGGTCGCGTTCTACCGCGACAAGGTTGGCTTCGAGC
Source organism: Candidatus Limnocylindrales bacterium (assembly GCA_038322255.1). Classification (GTDB taxonomy): domain Bacteria; phylum Chloroflexota; class Limnocylindria; order Limnocylindrales; family CSP1-4; genus UBA5189. Next base: position 19,941 of record JBBQFS010000018.1, read on the forward strand.
TCGACCACGACACCCGGAACGAGCACATGCACGTGGTCCAGCTGACGCCGCGCGGCTCGGGTTGCTCGATCGTTATCGGCGACCTGCCCTCGCAGAACGAGATGGCGCCCGGCTTCCTCAAGGGCCTTCAGCTCGTCGTCGCGGATGCCCGCGCGGCTCGCCAGGAGCTGCTCGATCGAGGCGTCGCCGTAAGCGAGATCATGGTCTTCGACGAGCGTGATGGCGGCACGTTCTTCGGCGTCAGCGATCCGGACGGCAACTCATGGGCGGTGCAGGAGCTGAAGGTCCGTGGCGACAAGCCACTGATCCCGCTCGAGCACCGAGGCCGCTTCGGCGCCTGACCCGCCGCCGCGGTGTCCTTAAGGTCTCGGTTCGAGGACCGCCAAGCGACAGGCGCAGGTCGGCCTTTGGGCGGCGACCTGGATTCTTCGGGCGTGTCGAAACTCTTGGTTTGCAAGCGTGGCATGCTCGGTCGGCCCAGGCCGACCGCGACCTCTATCGGACGAGTTTCTCGAGCAGGTCCTCGAGGGATGCCTCCGGGTTGTCGGTGACGCCGCCGTGGACCTCGGATGGCTGGATGACCGTGCTCGAGGGCGAGATAACCCAGCGGAACCGTTCGGGCGCGGCCAGGGCGGCGATCGGGCCGGCGGATGGCTCGCCGCTGACGATGGCCTGGATCGAGGCGAGGTGCGCCCGCACCGCGTCGAGGTCGACGTCCGGGGCGAGTGCCCGTAGCGCCGCTGCCTGCCGTTCGCCGAGCTCCACCCGGACGCCGAGGAACCGTTTCGTCCGGCAGAACAGCACGACGCCGACGTTAACGAGCTCGCCGCGTTCCACCCGGGGCGCCACCCTGAGCACGGCGTATTCGAAGGGTTCACGCGGCATTGCGCAGCTCCTCGATCGACTCCACGAGGGCTTCGCGGGTGGCAACGCGCCGCAGCAGGTAGCCCACATAGGCCTCGCGCTGCTCGGCCGGTCCGCCGATCGCCGGCACGGGTTCGAGCCAGGCGTCCGGGACGAACGCGACAATCTCTTGCAGCAGGTCACTGGTCACGATCGGCGCGAGCCGTTCGTGGGCGCCGGCAAGCGAGGATGCGAACGGCAGTAGGAGGTGCTCCGAGATCGTCGCGAGGGGGCGGCTGGCGTGGTCCTCCGGGTCGCGCCACGTGTGATGGATGAACAGCGCGGCGCCGTGGTCGATGAGCCACAGCCGGTGGTGCCACGACAGGATGTTCGGGTTGCGCGGAGATCGATCGGTGTTCGTTACGAGGGCGTCGAACCACACGATCGAGGCGGCGAGATCCGGATCCGGCGCACCGTCGGCCCGCGGGTCGAACGTCATCGAACCGGGCAGGAAGTCCAGCCCGAGGTTGATCCCGGGGCTTCGCTCGAGGAGCTCGCCGACCCATGGATCGGGCTCGACGCCGGCGATCGACGGGTCGAGGTCGACAAACACCAGCTCGGGAACCGGAAGGCCCAGCGCCCGACCGAGCTCGCCCGCGATGACTTCAGCCACCAGCGCTCGCGGCCCCTGTGCCGCACCCCGGAACTTCACCACGTAGAGACCGTCATCGTCGGCCTCCACCAGGCCGGGCAGCGAGCCGCCCTCGCGAAACGGCATGACGTACTTCGTCGCGAGCACCGTCCGAAGCGGGGTGGGAGCCATGAGGTGGCAGCGTAGCGGCCGGTTGTTCGCGCGTGGATACCAACTCGACCACCTTCGACCAGCCAGGCGGTTCGCGGCAGGCTCACATCGTTGGAATGTTCGCGCTCGCGCGCATGATCGACGCGATCGGGTTGCCGCTATGGGCGATTTCGCGTCGTAACGGGGCCGAGGCTCGTGAACCTCGTCGGATTGGTATCCAGCCGTTGTCATTTCGCGCAAAATCGCCGAGCGCCAAGGAGGACCCGCGGGTGGCGAAGTTCGATAGCGTCGACCAGTACATCGCGTCGTTTCCGCCGGACGTCCAGCCGAAGCTGGAGTCCGTTAGAGCGGCGATTCGCGCCGCCGTGCCCGGGCTCGAGGAGCGAATCAGCTATGACATCCCGACGTTCGCGCTGGACGGCCGGTATGTCGTGTATTTCTCGGGCTGGAAGGAACACATCAGCCTGTATCCGATCCCGGACGCCGATCCGGCCCTGGCGCGTGAGCTGAAGCCGCACCTGGCGGGGAAGGGCACCCTCAAGTTCCGGCTGGACAAGCCGCTGCCGCTCGACTTGATGGCCAGGGTCGCGGCACGCCTCCTCGAACAGCGCAAGACGAAATCGGGCTGACGGCGAGGCGCCTACGGGATATAGTTGCGCCAGCAACGACCGCTGAGGTGCCCCGAATGTCCGACGCCGATCCCTCCTCGCCCCAGTCCTGGGAGGACGCCCTGATCGCCGACCTCCGCGCGAACGGCGGGCGGCCCAGCGGCGGGCCGCTGGCCGGCTACCCGCTCATGCTCATGTTCTCTACGGGCGCAAAGACCGGGCAGCGCCGGCGCTCGATCCTGACGTACTCGCGTGACGGTGGCGACTACATCGTCGCCGGCACGGCCGGGGGCGCGCCGACGGCGCCGGCATGGGTCTCGAACCTGCGCGCCGATCCAAACGTCAATCTCGAGATCGACAACCAGGCGCTCGATGCGACGGCGACGATCGCGGAAGGGGCAGAGCGCGACCGGCTGTGGGACCAGCACGTGGCCGAGCTGCCATGGTTCGGCAAGTACCCCGAGACGACCGGTGGCCGCATGATTCCCGTGATTCGACTCACTCCGAAGCAGCCCACCGGCTAGCCCAGCCGCTTCGCCTGGCTCGTGCCGCGCGCGGCACGACAGAAGGCCAGCTGGAGTCTCGCCCGCTAAACGTCTTCTGCGGGTAGGCGCTCGCCGGCCTCGATGCGAAGCGGCACGCGGTTCTCGGCGGGCGTCAGCGGGCACGAGAATCGAGTGTCGTAGACGCACGACGGGTGGTACGCCAGGTTGAAGTCGAGCGTGTACGTCCCGTCGTCCTCGGGGAAGATGTCGAGGTATCGGCCCGCGCCGTAGCTCTCCTTGCCGCTGGTGGTGTCGAGGAACGGTACGAACACCGATTCCGAGCCGCCATCCGCGAATCGATAGCCGGTGAGCGACTGCGTGGCGCCGCCAAGCGGGAATCGGAAGACGCCGGCGCGCTCGGCCGCGCGGAGCTGGCCGTCGGAGGTCGGGATCTGGAAGCTGACGGGCTCGCTGCCGCTGTACGGCTCCAGTGTCAGCCCTTCGAAGCGCAATGCCTCGTCGACCGGGAAGTAGGGAAGACCGGCGAAGCCATGGCGCTGGTCGTGTGGGAGCGGGCTGTCGTGCGCCGTCCGGAAGTACTCGTCCTTCTCGGCGCGGTAGTTGGCGACAGCATCTGGATAGTCGACGTGCTCATGGCCCGCGTGGTCGTGGCCCGCGTGCTCGTCATGCGCCTCATGCTCGTGGGCCCCGTGATCGTGCTCCAGCGTCATCAGTCTGCCTCCTGGGCGTATTGTGGTCCGACGCGCCGCCAGACGACCCGGAACGTGACCCAGCGCGAGTCATCGAACGGATGGTCGCAATGTGGAAAACCTGCTACCGTGCGCGGCATAGATGCGGTACGGGCGCTCCGGTCAGCGCCCCGGTCTGACACACCACCCCCATTTCGATCCATTTGATACGCCCTGACCGGTCCCGGCTGCAGATCGCAGCGGGTGGGCCGTCAGTCAGGAGCGACCTTCGCATGTCATTCGATACCCTCGGGCTCGCGCCCGAGCTCCTCCGTGCCGTCGCGGCCGAGGGCTATACCGAGCCCACGCCCGTCCAGGCGGAGACCATCCCCTACGTCCTGGAGCGACGCGACGTCCTAGCGGGCGCCCAGACCGGCACCGGCAAGACCGCTGCGTTCGTGCTGCCGATCCTGCAGCTCCTCCACGAGAACCGGCCCTCGCCGCGCCATCCGATCCGAGAATCTGGCAGCCGAGGTCGCCGGTCGTTCGGCGCTCCCGCCCAGATCGCGAGCGGCCTCCCAATCCGGTGCCTCGTGCTCACCCCAACCCGTGAGCTCGCGATCCAGGTCGAGGAGTTCGTCAGGGCGTACAGCCGTTCGCGCCCGGTTCGATCCACCACGATCTACGGCGGCGTCGGCTACGAGGCCCAATTCACCGCCATCAGGGGCGGGCCCGAGATCGTCGTCGCCACACCGGGCCGGCTGCTCGACATCCAGGAGCAGGGCAAGATCGACCTTCGATCGGTCGAGATCCTCGTCCTCGACGAGGCCGACCGGATGCTCGACATGGGCTTCATCAAGGACATCCGCAAGATCATCGGCCTGCTGCCGGCACGCCGGCAGAACCTGATGTTCTCGGCGACCTTCGCCGATGACGTTCGGGAGCTCGCCGCGACCATCCTGCGCGACCCGGCCCAGGTCCAGATCGCGCGCCGGAACGCGCCGATCGAGCTGGTTCGACAGGTCGTCTACCCGGTCGATCGATCGCGCAAGCGCGAGCTGCTGAGCTACCTCATCCGCAGCGGCCGGATCGATCGGGCGCTCGTCTTCACTCGCACCAAGCACGGCGCCAGCCGCCTCGCCGAGCAGCTCGAGCGTGACGGCATCGAGGCCGGCGCCATCCACGGCAACAAGTCCCAGGGTCAGCGGGTTCGAGCCCTCGACGACTTCAAGGAAGGCCGCATCGCGATCCTCGTCGCGACCGAGGTGGCCGCACGCGGCCTCGACATCGACGGCCTGCCGCATGTCGTTAACTTCGAGCTGCCGACGGTGTCGCAGGACTACGTCCACCGAATCGGGCGGACGGGTCGGGCCGGGCTCGAGGGTGATGCGATCTCCCTGGTCTGCATCGACGAGGCCGACCTCCTCGCGGACATCGAGGCGCTGCTCCGCAAGCCGATCCCGTGGGAGACCGTGGCGGGATTCGAGCCGGATCGCGGGATCCGCGCCGAGCCGATCCGCGAGATTCGTCGCGGAGCCCCATCGCGCGGCGGCCCCCGCTCCACGCCAGGCCGCTCCATGTCGGGCGGCGCCGGAGCTCCCGGCCGAGGAGCGCCGCATCGCCGCCCGGTGCGGACGACGGGCTCCGGCCGACCGGCTCCAAGCGCTCGACCCACGAATGGCACGGGGCCCGGCTACGGCGGTCCGCGGCCAGAGCGCCAGCGCAATGACGATCAGCGCGTCACGTCACGCGGCGCATCGTCCGGTTCGACCGGGACCTTCCGTGGCCGTCCGTCCGGGCCGGCCTCGGAGCAGGGACGGGCTGGCGCACCTCGCCAGCACATGACGCTGCCGGGCGAGCGAATCGCACGATCCGGGGCGACGAGCTGACCGCGCCACGCCATCCAGCGATCTGATACGGGACTGCAACCACGAGCTCGTGACATTTCGGACGCTTCGCCGGCAATCTGATGGTCGACCGCAAGCGAGCATGACGCATCGAGTCGATGGCCAGGGAGGCTGCCATGCTGGAGCTCCGGACCACGCCCGACGCGAGACGGCCGTCGCACTGCGTGAAAGCCACGAGCTGGCGAGCGCGGTCGCGTTTCCGACTCTCGACGACACGGCCCAACTCGACAACCGCGTGGCGACCCTGATCAACCTGCGCAACACGGTCAGTGAGAAGACGACCTGACCCTTGCGCGACACGCTGGCCTGTAGCCGTGCGGTGTTGATCGCAACCGCTCCATTCATCTATACCGTCATCAACGAGCTGATCAAGGTCTTCCTGATCAATCCCTTGAAACCCTAGGGACGGATCACCATTGATTTATCGCGGCTGGAGGTTGACCCAATGAACGAGGAGGACGTCCGAGCGCGGGCCCAGGCGGTCTGCGACGCGCTCGTCGCCGGCGACATCGATCGCGCGATAGCGGACCTGAGCGACGAGCTGCGCCGCAACCTGGGCGAGGTCGTCTCGCTGCTCCCGCTGCCGGCCAAGGAGGCAACGATCGACTCGGTCGAGCGGACCGCGACCGGCTTCCTGGTCATCGTCCGAATCGTCAGCGAGACGGAGGAGGTCCAGGTGCAGACTCGCTGGAAGGACCGCGACGGTCAGCCCAAGATCGTCGAGGCCAGCCACCTCAGCAGCGTCGCCCACGCCGAGGAACCCGCGACCGACGACGCCGATGGGGCAGGGGACACGCCCGAGCCAGGCTGACCGAGGCCTGCTGGCGCCGCTTGCGCCTTTCACGCTAGCCCCCGCCTCGGCCGACGCATTCGGCCGCGCTCGCGCCGGCGCCGTCAGCCTCAACGCCCGGCCCCTCGGCGGGGGCGCCTCTCTCGGCCGGGGGCCCCCCGGCGCCCGCCCCTCGGCGGGTGCCTGCGCCAATTGAGTGTCCAGATGATCGTGCGTGTATACCAACTCGACGAGGTCGTGCCCAGCCGACGCTCTTTGACCCGGCGGCCGAGCGAAATCGGGCGGAACCTCGCCGTTTTGGTGCTGCGGGACGACACGATTGGCGAGGATGGCGGGGGATCGAGGCTCGTTGATGGCTCAGGTCGTCAAGTTGGTATCCCTGCACGAACATCCGGCTTGCGGCGGCGAGTGGACGTGGATGGGTCCCAGCCGAAGAGCTCACATTCCGGGCTCGTCGTTCTGCTGGAATACGAACTCGACGCACGCGCGCCCACGAGGCCCCAAGCCCTCCTGAATCCGTGAATTCAGCCTCAATTTGGTCGATTCAGTTCTCTGGCGGAACAGATTCGACACGAATCGCCGCAATGGACGCCGCAGCGTCGGTCGGCTCGTCGAGTTCGTAGCCACAGGGAACAATCGGCGCGGCGCGCGGATCGGCGCGGCGCGCGAACCGGCGCGGCGGGGCGCGGCGGGGCGGCGGCGGCGGGGCGCGGCGCGGCGAGTAGGCCCGAGCGCGGCTGGCGCCGCCCTAGCGGCGGCCCGAGTCAACCTCGATCGAGGTGGACTCGCCGGGGCGGAGGACTCGGACGTCGACCTGGGGTGCGAGGCGCTTGGCGTGGGCGGCGAATCGGTCGCCTGGCTCGCTCAGGGCTCGGCGCCAGAGGCGGTGGAGGTGGCGGGGGTAGAGCGT